>JAZSIW010000116.1:0-25527 GCA_045534025.1 Eubacteriales bacterium
TGTGCCCAGAAGCATTGCCATGCCCTTGCTTTACGAAGAAATAAACATTAAAGGCACGCTTAATATGCTGGAGGCGGCAAGACAAACAGGCGTTAAGACCTTTGTTTATGCATCCAGCTCCAGCGTTTACGGCGACTCGCCTACTTTGCCCAAGACAGAGGGTAACGAAGGAAATTTGCTTTCCCCTTATGCCCTTACCAAGCGGGTCGACGAAGAATACGCAAAGCTTTACACCAAGCTTTACGGGCTTAAAACCGTAGGACTTAGGTACTTCAATGTTTTTGGCAGACGGCAGGACCCTAACGGGGCCTATGCGGCGGTAATACCTAAGTTCATTAAACAGTTGTTGTCGGGAGAGGCGCCCACAATCAACGGGGACGGAAAGCAGTCCCGTGATTTCACCTACATCGCCAATGTGGTGCAGGCAAACCTTAAAGCCGCCGCCGCAAGCGACGAAGCAAGCGGCGAAGCCTTTAATATAGCTTATGGGGGCAGGGAGTACCTTATTGACGTTTACAACAGCCTAACCGAAGCTTTGGGCGTGGATATAAAGCCCATATACGGTCCTGACCGTGCAGGGGATATAAAGCATTCCAACGCAGATATAAGCAAGGCAAGAAAGCTTTTGGGTTACGACCCGCAGTACGATTTTGATAAAGGACTTAAAGAAGCAATTAAGTGGTATAAGGAGAATTTGTAATGGGAAGGCTTCAAGCCATCTACGATAAAATGCCTATATGTATACAAAACCTTATGACAAGTGTTTCGGGTTACCAAAAATGCCGTCAAAGATACGGCAAAGCTTACTACGAAAGGCGTGAGTTTTTAAAAGGATTTGATAAACTGCCACTTAATGAGAAATTGGAATACCAAAGAAAAAAGCTGTGGGAATTTATACGTTTTGCAAAGGAAAACAGCCGATTTTATGAAAAGCTATACAAAGATATAGACCTTGAAGGGCTTAGCACCGTAGACGATTTAAAAAAGCTTCCGATAGTGGACAAAGAAATGTTGCGTGCCAATATTGAAGAAGTGTACACTGTGCAAAAAAAATATGCCGTTGAAAGTCATACGGGCGGCACTACAGGCAAGTCTCTTACCGTGCGTGGTGTGCGTGACGATATGATGTACCGAATGGCAACTCTTGACCACTTCAAGGCAAGGCTTGGCTTTGAAAACAGAAAAATGAAGCGTGCTACCTTTAACGGAAAGCATATCGTACCGCCCAAGCAAAAAAAGAAAATTTTCTGGCGTTATAACCGTTCGTGCAAACAAATGATTTATTCCTCTTTCCATATTACGGAAGAAAACCTCGGCGCCTATGTGAAAAGTCTTAACAAGTTTAAGCCTGTGGCTATTGACGGATTTTTCACCTCTATGTGCGACGTAGCAAGCTACATAGAGCGCAACAATATAAAGCTTGATTTTAAGCCTGTGGCAATATTTCCTACCTCCGAAACCGTTACGGAAAGCGGCAGAGAGCTTCTTACACGGGTTTTTGGCTGTGAGGTGTATGACCAATATGCATCAAGCGAAGGAGCGCCTTTTATAACCGAATGCTGCTGTCACCACCTGCACACAGAGCTTTCCACTGGCGTGTTTGAGCATTTTATAGACGGAAGCGATGAAGTGCTGGTTACTTCATTTGTTACCCGCGGCACTCCGCTTATCCGATATAAAATAGGCGACTGTGTTGCTTTTTCGGACAGCACAAAAACATGCGAATGCGGAAGGCACGACACTTACGTAACAAGTATACAGGGCAGAAGGCTTGATTATTTATACACCGCGAGCGGTGCTAAAATAAACGCAGGCAATGTATCCAATATATTCAAAAATTTGCCTAATGTTATAATACGCTCTCAGGCACTACAAAAGCAGTTGGGCGAAATTACTATTTTGCTTGAGGTTGACAAAAAACTGTACAAGCCCGAATATGACGAGATAATACGCGATGAATTCAAGCATAAGTTCGGCACTGATACCGAGATTATCTTAAAGCATGTAGACAGTATCTCCCGTGAAAAAAGCGGCAAATTTAAGTTTATCGTGAACAAGGTTGACAAATAGATAGGTATGTTATGTTTAATAAAATTCTAAGAATTTATTTAAAAAGAGCAGAATTACATCCTTTGAAAACGCATAAAAAGAAAACTGCTTTTGCCGAAAATGTGGCCATCTTACGCAAAAGGAAGCTATATAAAGAGATTAAATGGAGTACAGAACAAAAGGAAGAATTTAATTCTTTTTGCAAGTCCGTATACGGAAAAAGAATCTCTCCGCGTTGGCACAAACTATACCAAAGCATAAATGGTACATTTGATGTTTCCTATGTACCGGAAAAGATTTTTTCCACAATCATAGAGCTAAACGCAAATGATTATTCTCGGTGCAAAGTGCTTCAGGATAAAAACTTGTTACCCTATCTTTTGAGCTCAAAAGCTAAAACTCCCGCCACCTTAGTATTTAACAGTTACGGCAAATACTACAACGAAAAAGGCGAGATTATTTCAAAAAAAGAGGCTATAGCTTTGATTTCTAATTGCGGTATGGCCGTATTAAAGCCATCTATCGACAGCAGCTCCGGAAAAAATATATTGTTTCTGGATTTGGAGGACGGCGTTGACAAAAACAGCGGGGCTTTTATTGAAGCTATTTTTAATAAATATGACAAGAATTTTATTTTGCAGAAAAAGCTAATCCAATGCAAAGAAAGTAATGATATTTATCCTGAAGCAATTAACACATTCAGAATAACTACCTATGTTTTGGATGATGGAATTTACACACTGCCGTGTGCGATGAGATTTGGTTCCGGAGGAAATCACTTGGACAACATACACGCGGGCGGTTTTTCCATTGCCATTTCTGATGACGGCGTATTAGGGCGCTACGCATATAAACTTGGCAGGTGTGACAGAAAAGACAAAATTCAGGTTCATCCGGACACCGGATTGGTATTTGATGGATATAGAATACCTAATTTCAACAAAGTTTTACAGACTGCCAAAGATGCCCACTCTTGCTTTTCGGGTGTCGGATTTATTTCGTGGGATATCATACTAAATGCAGAATACGAGCCAGTGATAGTTGAAGCAAATATTTTAGGTCAAAGCAGTTGGATACCTCAAGTTCTACATGGAAAAGGTCTTTTTGGAAACAATTTAAAAAAGGTAATTGAACATTACTACAATTAGGCAGGTGATACGATGAGCCCTTGCAGAGTTTTGCACATAGTCGTTTCGATGGACGCAGGCGGAATTGAAACAATGCTTATGAATTATTATCGCAACATCGACAGAAGCAAGGTTCAATTTGATTTTTTGTTGCACTGCGAGCATAAGAGTTTTTATGAAGACGAGATAACTATGTTGGGAGGAAAAATATTCCGAGTTCCATACTATCACCCAAAGAATATTATTAAGTATTTAAAAAGCTTAAATAGCTTTTTCAAAACACATACTGAATACAAAATAGTGCATTCGCACATGGTTTTTTATAGTTCTTTTGCTTTGAAAGCTGCAAAAAAACACGGTGTACCAATGAGGATCGCTCATTCCCATTGTTCAAATAAGTTTTGGAGATTAGATTCCACCTTGCCCTTTCGCATTTGGACACGACACAGTTTGAAAAAGCAGTACACTCATGTTTACGCCTGCAGTCCGGAGGCCGCAGAGTACATGGCGCCTAAAAAACCTTTTACTATATTAAACAATGCAATCGATGCAGAAAACTTTGTTTTCAATTTGGATGCGAGAATAAAACAGCGTAACCAATTAAACATAATTAACGAATTATTGATTGGACACATTGGGCGGTTTACAGACGAAAAGAATCACGGTTTTATATTGGATGTATTTGCAGAGATACTAAAGAATAACGCAGACGCAAAGCTTGTGCTTGTAGGCGGTGGGAAGCTTTTTGAAAAAACAAAGGCCAAGGCTGATTCTTTAGGACTCGCCGACAAAATTATTTTTACGGGGATAAGAAGAGATATCGCCGAACTTATGTCTGCGATGGATATATTTATTTTTCCATCAAAATTCGAAGGCTTTCCCGTTACTTTGGTTGAGGCACAGGCTTCAGACCTGCCCTGTGTAATATCCGACACTTTTTCCAAAACAGCCGTAGTTTCCGACAGGGTTAAAATACTGTCCCTTAACGACGCTGTTGACGACTGGGCTGATTCATTATTGACTTTTTATAACGGGTGTACCCGAAGAGATAATTTTGAACTTATTAAAAACAGCGGGCTTGACATAAAAACCAACGCTGTTGACCTACAAAATACTTATTTAGAGGCATACAGACATGAACGGTGAAAACATACCTTTTCTTACCGTATTTACACCAAGCTTTAACAGAGCGCATCTTTTGCCCCGTTGCTATGAGAGCATGAAAGCACAAAAATGTAAGGATTTTATCTGGATGATAATAGATGACGGCTCTACCGATAACACAGAAGAGCTTGTAAAAACGTGGCAGGCGGAAGACAACGGCTTTGTGATTGAATACATTTATAAGCCCAACGGCGGTATGCATACTGCCCACAACACTGCATACGAAAACATAAATACCGAGCTTAATGTATGTATTGATTCCGACGACCTTTTGGCTGATGATGCAGTGGGCAAAATCAAGCATTTTTGGGAAGAGCACGGAAGCGAAAAATATGCAGGCATATTAGGTTTGGATGCCGATTTGGATGGCAATATCATCGGCAAAGGCTTTCCGGAAAATTTAAAGGAAAGCACTTTGAGCGGTTATTACGCCGCAGGCGGTAAGGGAGACAAAAAGCTTGTTTACAGAACCGACGTTATAACAAAATATCCCCCCTACCCTGTTTTTGAAGGGGAAAAGTTTGTTGCCCTTGGTTATAAATACACCTTGTGTGACGACGATTATAAGCTTTTGGTGCTTGACGAAGTTTTGTGCAACGTGGAATACCAAACGGACGGGTCAACAAATAATATGTACCGTCAATATAGGCGCAACCCAAAGGGATGGGCCTTCATGCGCAAATTCCACATGGGCAGGACAAACTCTAAAAAACGAATGTTTCAGCTAAATATCCACTATATTTCCAGCTCTATTTTTGCAAAAAACAGACATTTTATAAAGGAATCGCCAAAAAAGGGCTGGACTTTATTATCGTTACCCTTTGGTTTTGCTTTTAATTTACTTGTTAGATTTAAAACCCGCGGCAAATAGAATTTTGGAGTTTTTTGATGCAGATATACTTATTTATCATTCTGTGGATAATTTTGGTTGGCTTTATGAGCAAGACCTACGAAGTTACCGAAATTATCGACGGACGTGCCGAAAAACGTTGTAACTATACATATTCCATACTAATGTTCGGCATTATTATATTTTTTACGGGGCTTAGAAGCTCTGTAGGAGATACATATACTTATATAAAAAATTTTAACGCTCTCGATGTGGAAAGCACATCCCTGCTTGGAATTGTTAAAAATGCCGAAGGATATCAGCTTTACCAAGCTTACGGCTATGTAGTGAAGAAATTCATATCCGAGGATTACACAGTATATCTGTTTGGCATCGCTTTGTTGTCGGGCACTTTTGCTATGATAGGTTACAGACGTCTGTCCTGCAACTACTCCTTTTCACTTATTTTGTTTATGCTTTCCGGCAAATTTGTGTGGATGATGAACGGCATAAAGCAATTTGCGGCGGCGGCCCTTATGTTTATGGTATTAAAGCTTATTACCGCAGAAAAAGGACGTTACAAATACTTCGTTTACCTTTTCATCGCATATTTGATTCACCCCTCTGCAATTGTAGTGCTGCCTGTTTATTTTATAGTTAAAAGCAAGCCTTGGAGTGTAAAAATACTTGTAATAATTGCGCTTTCCGTTTTGGCGGTTGCTTTTGTAGGTGAGTTTACAAACTTTTTGGACTTCGCCACGGAAGATACGGTTTTTGACGGTAGCGTTAAGCAATTCAGCGACGATGACGGTTCCAATATAATGCGTTTTTTTGTTGCGGCGGTACCACCTGTTTTAGCGCTTATAAAGCGAAAAGAGGTTGACGAAATAAACTCCCCCACCGTAAACGTAATGATAAATATGTCGGTTATATCCGCCTGCTGCTATTTGGTTGCGACTTTTACAAGCGGCATACTTATGGGCAGAGTGCCGCTGTATTTTGAGCTTAGCAATTTTGCCCTTATCCCCTGGTTGCTTGACAACGTTTACGAAGCTAAGGATAGAAAGATATTTAAAATTTTGTGTATTGCCTGCTACTGCGTATTCTTTTATTTTCAGGTATGGGGCTTGGAGTACACCAGCGAAACATTGAATCTTTATTTGTACTAAGAGAGGATGTTATGGTTAAAAAAATCCATTACTGTTGGTTTGGCGATGCCGAAAAAAGCGCTCTTATAAAAAAGTGCATTAACAGCTGGGCAAAACACTTCCCCGACTTTGAAATTATTGAATGGAACGAAAGCAACTACAACGTTAACAAAAACCTTTACACAAGACAAGCTTACGAGGCAAAAAAGTACGCTTACGTTTCGGATGTGGCACGCTTTGATATTCTTTATGAGCAAGGTGGATTGTACTTTGATACCGATGTGGAAGTTATTAAACCCTTTGGTGAATTGCTTACGGAAGAGGCGTTTTCTGCCCTTGAAACGGAAAAATATATTGCGCCCGGTTTGGTTATGTGGTGTAAAAACCCCGGAAATCCCATAACTAAAGAAATGGTGGATTATTATAACGCTAACCCTTATCTTGACGAAAACGGCAATAAAATATCGGGTACGGTGTGCAGCATATTCACGGATATTATGAGAAGGCATGGGTTTACGGACGGCAATGACTTAAAGCGGCTTGACGGATTTGTAATATACCCCATAGACTATTTTTGCCCTTACGACGATGCAACGGGCAAGCTTTCAAAAACAAAAAATACCTATGCAATACATTGGTATGCAAAAAGTTGGATGTCCAAAAAGACTGTTTTGCGTGTTAAGATAACAAGAGTAATACACAGGATATTCGGCAAAAACAGCCTTAAGTTTTTAAAGCGGAGGAAGAAAAAGTGAAAAAGCTTTTAATTGTTTCACACGCCCTTGAGATTGGCGGTGCCGAAAGTAGTCTGATAGGCTACCTGCACACTTTGGCAAAAGCCGAAGGCGTTGAAACAGAGCTTTTTTTGTACCGCCACAAAGGGGAGCTTATGAAATACATCCCAGAAGGGATTAAGCTTCTTCCTGAAAAAAAGCAATACTCCTGCCTTGCCGTACCCTTAAAAAGCGTTATAAAAAGAAGGAGCTTTGCTATTGCTTTAGGCAGAGCATACGGCAAACATAAAAGCAAAAGATACATAAAAAGGCACGGCTTAATAGGAGAAAAAAGCGCTGTAGCTTTGGAGTACAGTCATAAATACACAAAAGCTTTTATGCCTGAGATATCCGACACCGAATACGACATGGCTGTTAGTTTCCTTACGCCCCATTATTACGTTACGGATAAGGTAAAGGCGAAAATGAAAGTAGCATATATCCACACAGATTACGCTTATATCTCCGTTGACAGAGAGTCCGAACTTAAGATGTGGTCAAAATACGATAGCATCGCCGCCGTTTCCGACGCGGTTATGGAAAGTTTTGTAAAGCTTTTTCCGGAATTAAAAGAAAAGACCCTTGTTATAGAAAACATAAACCCCACAAAACTTATAAAAGACAGAGCCGACGAGTTTATGCCCACAGAGGAAATGTCGGATAACTGTGTTAAAATTCTTTCTGTCGGCAGGTTTTGTGAACAAAAAAACTTTGAAAACATCCCCCGAAAAGCGGCGTTGTTAAAGGACAAAGGGCTTGGTTTTAAATGGTACATCATCGGTTTTGGCGATGACAAACTTATAAGGACAGCAATCAAAGAAACAGGGACTGAAAACGAAGTCGTTATTTTAGGCAAAAAAGCCAACCCCTACCCCTATATTAAGAATTGCGATATATATGCACAGCCCTCCAGATACGAGGGCAAAGCTGTTACGGTGCTGGAAGCGCAAATGCTTGGCAAGCCCGTAATTATAACAAATTACGCCACTGCCCCCTCACAGTTGAAAGACGGATACGACGGCATAATTGCACCAATGGATAACGAAGCTTTTTGTGATATGCTTTATGATTTGGCTGTAAATAAAGAAAAGCAAACAAGCCTTATAGATAATTGCAAAAGTTCCGATTACAGCAATAAAGAAGAGATTACAAAGCTTTTACAATTGATTTAACCGGACAAAGGCGGTAAAGTAATGAAGCCCAAGATAAGCATAATAATCCCCGTATACAACAAAGCAAGTTATTTATCTACCGTACTTGAACAAATTAAACACCAAAGCTTTAAAAATTTTGAGTGTATATTGGTAGACGACGGCTCTACCGACGGCTCATCTGATATCTGTGACAGCTTCGAAAAGCAAGACTTCCGTTTTAAAGTTATACATAAGGATAATGCAGGAGTTTCTGCCGCACGTAATACGGGGCTGGATATCGCCTGCGGTGATTATATAACCTTTATAGATGCGGATGATGAGATCGAAAACGGTTATTTGGAAATTCTGTATGCATCCGCAGCTCAAAGCGGAGCAGAATTGGTTGTGGGCGGGTGTAAAAAGTTTTGGGATAACAGCGAAAGAATTGTCGATGTTAAATGTCCCTTTGAAGGGCTTGCCAATCTAAAAGACGTATTTGAAAGCTTTGCAGAGGTTCAGTACAAAAGCGGGATATACGGTATTTGTTGTAATAAGCTTATGTGGGCGAAACTTATTGACAACATAAGATTTAATCCCAAAATTCGCCTTGCCGAAGATTTGGATTTTTATCTTTCTGTTTATCCAAGGCTTTCGAATATATATTTTCTAACCGAGCGCCTTTATCTGTACAGACAGGAAGCGGAAAATTCATCGGTTATTGTTAAAGACAAAGATATAGATTACTTTACGCAGCTGAACATTCAGCTTAAACTGTATAAAATGCTTGAAGAAGCAGACGCAAAGTCAGACATCGTAGCTACAAAAATTTACAGCTATGTGTACTTATGCATTTTTTATGCAGCAAACGGTAAAGTTGCCGAAACATGCAAAAAAATTAAAGAATTAAATTTACCTAAGTGTCCGGATTTAAAAAATTTCTCTTTTAAGAAGCGCCTGATACTAAAAAGATATATAAACAGTTCTTACAAAACGCTTGCTTTTTCTTTGAGTGTGTACAGAAAACTAAAAGGAACAAAAATATGATAAGTGTTATAATCCCCGTTTATAACTGCGAAAAATGGCTTGAAGCTTGTGTTTCTTCTCTGCTGAACCAAAGCTATAAGGATTTTGAAATACTGCTTGTTAACGACGGAAGCACCGACGGAAGCGAGGCGCTTTGCGAAACATTGTCACATGAGCATGAATGCATAAGATGTTTCAGCAAAGGGAACGGAGGTGCCGCCTCTGCACGCAATTTGGGGCTTGATAACGCAAAAGGTGACTACGTGGCATTTGTTGATGCAGACGACACGGTTGAAAAAAACTATTTGGAAATACTTCATAAGACCGCAACGGAAAACAACGCCGACATAGTTATGTGCGACTATATTAAACACACCAAAGATAAGAGCTTTCCTTTCAGTCAGCCCATAAGGGCAGGTGTTTATACAAAAGAGCAGATTAAAAAAGAACTGTTCCCCTGCCTTATTATGTTTAATAATCTGGAATTTCCGCCGACAATATCTAATTGTGTTTGTCTTTTCAGGCGCTCGCTTTTAGAAAGTAACAACATTCGCTATCCCGAGGTTCGGTTGTGTGAGGACAGCTTTTTCGGCTCTGTTGCTTTGTATAACGCAAAATGCTTTGTATACCTTAAGGGACAAAATCTATATAATTATCTGTATTACCCTACCTCCGTTTCTCACAGCAACAATCCGGAAAAGGCGGCCGCACGGTGGGCGTCATTTATAAAGCTTAACAAGGAATATGAAGCGTACTTCAATAACAGCGAATTTGATTTTTCTATGCAAATTAAGCACAATATGCTTTACTTTGCCCTTAATCAGCTTGCATATATTAACGGACACGGATTAAGCATATCCGATCACCGCACCGCCGTAAAAGAGATATGCAAAAATGAAAGAGTCGTGCGTTCTTTTAAAGGCATGGATTATCCGAAAGTGCCCTTAAAACTAAAGCTTTATATCTTCCTTATCAAATATAAAATGGCATTTATGTACTGTCTGCTTCATAGGTGATAAGGGAACAGCAATTTAGGAGTATGTGATGATTAGCATAATTATACCCGTTTATAATTGCGAAAAATATATAGAACGCTGTGTTACTTCGGTGCTAAACCAAAGCTTTAAGGATTTTGAGCTTATTATTGTTAACGATGGCAGCACCGACAAAACGAAAGAAATTTGTACCGATTTAGAAAAAACGGATGTACGAATCAAGCTTTACAACAAGGAAAACGGCGGCGTTTCTGCAGCTAGAAACTTTGGACTTGAAAAAGCAACAGGCGATTATATAAGCTTTATGGATGGGGACGATTATGTGCCGGAGAACTATTTTTCGGCGCTGGTCAACGCCATACAAGATGCAGACATATCGGTTTGCGATATATGCTGTATAAAAGACGGCGAAGAAACAAACCGTTTTACCTGCAAAAAGGAAAGGCTGAGTGCTGCCGAGGCTATAGAGCTACTGCTGTCTCGCAAAGAGATAAATTCCGGACCTTGCGGAAAGTTATTCTCGGCTAAGCACTTGGAAGGGATTTATTTCCCTAATATGAAGGCATACGAAGATATACTGTTTGTTCTTGAGGCGTTTAAGAAAGCTAAGACAATTGTCTGCACAAACATAACCGAGTATGTGTACGACAACGGTACGGGCGGCGCAATGGCCGGCTACGCAAAGCGACCCACTTTGGATGTGGTCACTATGGCAGAGGTAGTACTTGGATATTTAGATAACAACAAAGAAAAGTTCTCCTCTTTACCCGAATATACCACTCTGTCACACCTTATGCAACACCTGAAAGAGTTAAGTGCCGAACCGTCAAAAACCGAAGAACAAGCGACGCTTATCAGGGCCATAATTACATTCTTTAGAAAAAACAAAGGCAGAATCAAGAAAAACCCTTTGTTTACTTTTAAGGAAAAACAGGTGTACCTTTTTGCATCCCGCGGACGTTGGCTAAAAAAAGGATTTAAACGGATTTGAAATCTGAAAGGATAAAACATGATGAAGGCTGTTTTGTATGCACACGGAGGAAGCGGTAATCACGGGTGTGAAGCTATTGTTCGCTCTACCGCCGAGATTTTAAAAGAAACCTTTAAAGAAAAGCCTTTGCTTGTAACCGACAGAATTGACGAGGATATGCTTTATGGGGTTAATATCGTATGCGATGTTATAAAAAGCAGCAAAGGAATTAAAAAGGCAAGCCCCGCTTTTATTAAAGCATATTTGAATTTAAAATTTAAGAAATCCACAAGGGCAATGGATGCGTTGTTATACAGAAACGGCGTTGCCGCAGCCAAGAAAGGCGACATTGCATTTTCCATAGGCGGCGATAACTATTGCTATAAGAATCTTAACCATTACATGATGCTGCACGAAGAATACAAAAAACGCGGTGTAAAAACGGTTCTTTGGGGGTGTTCTGTGGAGCCGCAGTTGCTAAAAAACAAGGCTGTTGCAGAGGATATCGCACGCTATGACCTTATTACGGCCAGAGAGCCCTTTACTTACGAGGCTTTAAAAGCGGTTAACGCTAATACAGTAAAGGTCGCAGATCCAGCATTTATGCTTAATACCGCAGAGGTAAGCTTGCCAAAGGGCTTTGTTAAAGGTAACACGGTCGGTATAAACTTAAGCCCTATGGTAATCGATAACGAAACCGTAAAAGGTGTAGCTTTTTCCAATTACCTGAACTTATGCCAATACATCCTTAAAGAAACGGATATGTCAATAGCATTAATTCCCCATGTGGTTTGGAAAGACGGAGACGACAGAGTGCCGCTGAAAAAGTTGTATGAAGAGCTTAACTGTCCCGAAAGAGTTTGCCTTATCGAAGACCGCGGTTGCCAAGAATTAAAAGGATATATTTCAAAGTGCAGATTCTTTGTTGCGTCAAGAACCCACGCTTCCATAGCCGCCTATTCAAGTTGTGTACCTACGTTGGTTGTGGGGTATTCCATCAAAGCAAGAGGAATAGCCACCGACTTATTCGGAACTGACGAGGGATATGTTTTACCGGTGCAGAATTTGTCTGACCCCAAATCGCTGACCGTAGCATTTAAATCTTTGATTGATAACGAAGAGAACGAAAGAAACAAACTTTCCCGGATTATGCCCGAGCACAAAAAGCAAGCACGCTCTGCCGTGAAACACCTGATGATGTGAAAGGTATTTTCAATATGACAAATTGTTTGGTTAGCATAATTGTTCCCTGCTATAACGGCGAACCTTTTATTGACAGATGCTTTGCCTCCATATTGGCCCAAACCTATAAAAACATTGAGGTGGTTGTAGTTAACGACGGAAGCACCGACGGCAGTGCTGAGAAGCTTTTATCTTATACAGAACCGTTTAAAGCAAAGGGAATACGCCTTAATATTGTTTATCAACCGAACAAAGGGCCCGGTGCGGCAATTGACACCGGCTTAAAGCACATCACAGGTGAATACCTGATGCTTTTGGATATTGACGATTTAATTTTGCCCGAAGCCGTTGAATGTCTTGTCTCTGCTTTCAGCGAAGACATAGCTTTAGTCAGGTGCGACGGTTTTTGTGTTAACGAAAGCGACATAGATAAGCCCATAAGAAAATTTACGGAAGCAGATACAAAAGACAGCAACACTACACTTTTTGAAGCCTTGGTTTACGGAACTACATATAATTGGGCAGGAAGCTATATGGTAAAAGCCGAAAAGCTGTTTGAGTTTTATCCCGATAAGTCCATATATCCCTCCCGTTACGGTCAAAATCTGCAAATGCTTATGCCCGTTGCTTATAAAGGGAAAGATGCCTTTGTGGACAAGCCTCTGATGAAATACGTTTTAAGAGACGGCTCTCTATCTCACGGCTCTAACACTGCAAAGTGCATATTGGGATATATGAATATAAGACTTACGCTTTTAGATACGATTTTCGAAGATGACCGTAAAAAGGAAGTCTATAAAAAAAGCGTGCGCATTCAATCCAACAATCTGCTGTTGGAACTCTACTGCACTGAAGGTAATATGGCAGAGGCAAAGAAAACGTTTAGTGCGATGAAGTTAGATGGAGCAATAGCGAAAAGTCACAGAAAACTGTATTATAAATATAAATTAAAGCATATTTTCAGCCCAAACAAAGAGGAGACATCCAAATGAGCGAAAACAAATGGACTACCGTAATCACACCAAAAAAAAGATGGTTTGATTTAAATTTAAAAGAACTAAAGAACTATAAAGATTTGATTTTCTTGCTGGTAAAGCGCACTTTTGTCGCTCAATACAAACAAACCATTCTTGGGCCGCTGTGGGCAATAATTCAACCCTTTCTTACAACGGTGGTATTTACGGTTGTTTTTGCGGGAATAGCAAATATATCCACCGACACGGTTCCTGCCTTTGTTTTTTATATGTGCGGTAATGTGGCTTGGGCATATTTCTCCGGTACACTGACAGCTACATCCGGCACTTTTACCGCCAACACCGGTATACTTAGTAAAGTTTATTTTCCAAGATTGGTTATGCCAATATCATCTGCAATTTCAAATCTTATTTCTTTTGGCATACAACTTGTTATGTTCTTGGGCTTTTGGCTTTATTATTTGTTAACTTCCGACGTGATACACCCAAACGCTTATCTATGCCTTGTGCCGATTTTGGTAGTCGAAATGGCGGCGTTGGCTTTAGGTTGCGGCATAATTATTTCTGCACTGACCACAAAATACAGGGATCTTACACATCTTGTGTCTTTCGGCGTTTCCCTTTGGATGTACGGAACTCCTATTGCTTATACCATGAACATTGTTCCCGAAAAATGGGTCTTCCTATTCAGGCTTAATCCTATGACACCGATAATTGAAATACTAAGGTACGGATTTTTCGGCTCCGGAGAATGCCCTTTGAATTATTGGTTTATAAGTCTTGGAACTACTTTTGTAATTTTGTTTTTAGGGGTTCTGCTTTTCTCCAGAATAGAAAAGAATTTTGTGGATACTGTATAAGGAGCATTTATGTCTGATATTGCTATAAAAATAGACCATGTTTCAAAAGAATACCGATTGGGAGCATACGGAGGAAGCACGTTAAAAGGCGACCTGCAAAGCTTTTTTGCACGTATAAGAGGCAAAGAAGACCCTAATTCCATGTTGGGAACAAAAGGATATAAAAAAAACGAGCGTTTTTTGGCGCTTGATGATATTTGCCTGGAAATAGAAAAAGGTGAAGCGCTTGGTATTATCGGTCATAACGGTGCAGGTAAATCCACGCTGCTTAAGCTTTTGTCCAGGGTTACAACGCCGTCGGCAGGTACCATATCCATAAACGGCAGAATTGCAAGTATGCTTGAGGTTGGTACAGGCTTTCACCCGGAGCTTACAGGAAAAGAAAATATTTACTTAAACGGCGCAATACTTGGTATGACCAAGGCGGAAATAACAAGAAAATTCGATGAAATAGTTGCATTTGCCGAAATGGAGCGCTTTATAAACACGCCCGTTAAACGTTATTCCAGCGGTATGTATGTAAAGCTTGCTTTTGCGGTTGCGGCACATTTGGACTCTGAAATTTTGATAATGGACGAGGTGCTTGCTGTCGGTGATGCAAAATTCCAGCAAAAATCCTTAGGTAAAATGGGCGATGCTGCTAACCTTGAAGGTCGAACGGTGCTATACGTAAGTCACAATATGAATACCGTACGTCAGTTATGCAACAAATGCGCGGTGCTTTCTAAGGGAAAGCTTGTATATTACGGCAACACAGAAGATGCCATAGCCCTATACCTTGACAATTCTAAGCACGAACTTGTTTTACACAAAGATTTCACAGAGGCCGACCAAAGTATATGGACACCTCAAAATGTTATTTACAAATCCGTAAGCTTAGATAAGCACACCGTTGTTCAAGGGGAAAAGCTGTGTTTTAAGGAAACAATAAAAACAAAAAAATCCCTTGATGACATTTACTTCAGAGTAGTGTTTACAACCCTTGATACAAGAAGCGTCGGAACAGCTACTTCCGCCAAAACATATACCCTGCCCCAAAGTGACAGTACCGAGGTTTGCTTTGAAGTAGACACATCCAACATAGCCCCCGGTGTTTATAATACGATGCTTTACGCCTTTACCGTTAACGATTTTGGCTCTATTGCTTATGAAGGCGTTGTTAACAAAGGGATTCTGGTATCAATAGAAGACAATACAAAGGCGCCTGATTATATCTCCTGGGGAACTGCTTGGGGCGATTTGAAGATAGACTCCTTTGATACCGAAATCAGACCGAGGTAAATGATGGTTAAACTGCAAAAGAACTGTTGCGGATGCAGCGCCTGCGCGGCCGTTTGCCCAAGGGAATGCATAACAATGCAAAGAGACGGTCATGGCTTTTACCGCCCTGTTATAAACACGTCGTTATGCACCGATTGCGGTTTGTGTAAATCTATATGCCCACAGATTAGCAGCGTTGCGGATTCCGAAAAACAGATAGACGCTTACGGAGCAATAGCTAAAGATACCGCTGTAAAAATGGCTTCATCCTCCGGAGGGGTGTTTACTCTGCTGTCAAGCCGCGTTATAGAAAAAGGCGGTGTTGTTTTCGGCGCAGCATTTGATGAGAACCTGAATGTGGTACACACAGAAGCCGCAAACATTGAAGAGTTAGGACTGTTCCGCGGCTCGAAGTATGTACAAAGCTGTATAGACGACTGTTTTGTTAAAGCAAAAGCGTATCTCGAAAGCAACAGATGGGTATATTTTAGCGGGACTCCCTGCCAAATCGCAGGTTTGAAAGCTTTTTTAAAAAAAGATTATGCCACACTTATTACGCAAGATCTGATTTGCCACAGCACCCCTTCCCCGCTTGTATGGGAAGAATACTTAAGATTCAGAGAAAAAGAAGCAGGTGGAAAGGCAATCAAGGCATCTTTCAGATACAAAGAAAAAGATCTTTACGGGTACAAATTAAGAATAGAGTTTGACAACGGAAAATTTCACATAAAGGACGGAAGCGACCCGTATATGATGGCGTTTATAAACGGATTGTCTTCACAAACTGCCTGCTTTGATTGCCGTTTTAAGGGCTTAAACAGACAAAGCGATGTTACTCTTGCCGATTTTTGGGGAGTGGAAGACTTGTTCCCTAATATTGATAAACAAGGTGGTGTATCTTTAATTTTTCTGCATACAGAAAAGGGAAAAGCTTTATTTAACAGTATTGCAGACCAAACAATCACCTTTAAGGTTGACCCTTTGCTTGCGGTTAAGAAAAACGCAATGGCGCTAAAGTCGCCCGAACCACACAAAGCCGGAAAGAAATTTTTAAAAAGTATAAAAAGAAAAGGTTTTGAGAAGGCGTACAAGCACGCCGTCAAACCAAGCATAAAAACAAGAGTTAAAATAATACTACGCAAATTTTTTAAATAGCATATTCACTGCAAAAACCACATAATCTATACCAACTATTTAATTTGGAGAGAGTTGGTATGTCCTATTGCGGACGGTTATCTATCGACAGGCGCGTGTTGTTATTTGCCGAGTATATGTTAACGGAAAATGCTACAGTGCGTGCCACTGCCAATCACTTTGGTTATTCAAAATCCACGGTACACAAGGATTTGGTGACACGGCTTGAAGCGCTTGACGGTAAGCTTTATGAAAGAATTACCGTTTTACTGAACAAAAACCTTGCCGAAAGACATATACGGGGCGGCAACGCCACAAAGCGTAAGTATTTATCAAAGGACGAGGAAAGTTAATATGTGTGAAAACCAAAATATATACATAGGGCTTATGTCAGGAACAAGCGCCGACGGGATTGATGCCGCCGCCGTTGAGATAAGCGGCGACAGAGTACATCCCAAATGCAAGCTTTTGGCTTTTGAAAACCTACCCTATTCTTCTGACGTAAGGACTAAGATTTTTGAATTGTTTGATACGAAGAACGCCACCGCAGCCAAGATAAGCTATATGAACTTTCTGTTGGGGCGGCTTTACGGTGAAGCCGCAAATGCCCTTATGGACCGACACGGAATTGACCGTGGAAGGATTGCGGCTATCGGCTCCCACGGTCAGACAATTTATCACGAGCCCGTAGGCGATGTGCCAAACACTTTGCAGATAGGCGAAGGTAGTGTTATAGCACGGCTTACGGGAATAAAGTGTGTTTCGGACTTCCGCACCGCAGATATTGCGGCAGGCGGGAACGGTGCACCTTTGGTTCCGTTTACGGAATACGCTTTGTTTGCAGACAGCGAAAAAAGCATTATTCTGCAAAACATAGGCGGCATTGCCAACAGCACAATACTTAAAGCCGGTTGCAAACCCGAAGAGGTTTTCGCCTTTGACAACGGACCGGGGAACATGATAATTGACTGCCTTATGGGTATGTACTACGGCAAAGAAATGGATTTGGGCGGCGAAGTTGCTTTTGGCGGTACAGTAAACGAAGCCATGCTTAACGATTTGCTAAACGAACCTTACTACAAGGAAGCACCGCCAAAGACCACCGGCAGAGAGATGTTTGGGGCCGAATACTGCAAAGGTATATACGCGAAAGCACAAGGCATAAAGGCAGAGGACGTAATTGCTACGGTAACGGCGCTTACCGCCCGTGTTATCGCCGACAGCTACCGTGATTTTATTTTGCCACGTTGTAAAGCGGACGAGCTTATCGTAGGGGGCGGCGGCAGTTATAACCCCTGCCTTATTAAGTTTTTAACCGACGATATGGCAAAGCACGGCGTAAAGGTCTATACCCAAGAACAAAAGGGGCAAAGCAGTGACGCTAAGGAGGCTGTTGCCTTTGCCTTGCTTGCTTACTATACATTGGCGGGGCTGCCATCCAACCTCCCCTCTGCAACAGGCGCAAAATATCCTGCAATACTTGGAAAAATTTCACTTTAAAGGAAGTGTATATTATGGCTGAATGGGCAAAAGAACAGGATTTTAACGAGATACTTGAGAAATCCAATATTATTTTCGGCGGCGAAGGCAACACGGATTATTTTCAGCTTTACCATCCAAAGCTTTACGAAGTACGCAACTCCGCAACCGAACATCTGATAGTACGTGAAGATGACGGCATAAAGGGCATACTCGGCGTATTCCCCGCCGAGATGGATGTGTGCGGCAACAAGCTTACTGTTGACGGATTCGGTACCATGGGCGTTTTGAAAGAAGCACGCGGTAAGGGATACATGAAGGACCTTATGAACACCGCTGTTGCCACCTCCAAGAGCCGTGCACATATAGCTTTTCTCGGCGGCAGAAGACAAAGATACGAATATTTCGGCTTTACCCCATCGGGTGTTGCCGCAAGCTTCTCCTTTAACCGTGACAACGCACGCCACGGTATAGAAGGTGCAGACCTCAGCGTTTACAGCTTCAGCGAGGGCAAAACCGCCGAAGAAGCTGCTTTTGCCTGCAAACTGTATAACAAGCGCCCCGCAAAGGTTTTAAGAACAGAAAGTAATTTTTTGACCATGCTTAAGACTTGCCGCTCTACAGCCGTTATAATCCGCAAAAACGGGAAGCTTTTCGGATATGCATCCGTAAACGGTGAAGGGCGCAATATAAATGAAATAGAGCTTGAAGACATAAATGAACTACCTGCGGTTCTTGCCGCATATCTTGCAAATTACGAACTGCGCGGTATTTCTGTCGGCGGTGTATTTATGTTTGAGACAGAAAAGCTAAAGATGCTTGACAGCGTTTGTGAAAATATGTCTATGCACTGTTGCGAAAACTTTATGATAAACGATTACGTCGCTGTTATACAGGCCTTCCTTATGCTTAAGTCAAGCTACACAAAGCTGTATGACTGCCACACGGTTTTGGATATTGAAGGTGCAGACAAAATAGAAATTTCTATTTGTAACGGCAATATTTCCGTTAACAGCACAGATAAGGATGCAGATATTACAATGAAGCCGCTGGAAGCCACAAGGCTTTTGTTTGGCATTACCTCACAGGTGGGTATAAGGAACGATATTCCCGAGGATTTCGGTCGCAACCTTCCCCTGCCCCTGTTTTATTCCAGACCCGATTTTGTTTAAAACCGCAAAATTTAAAGCCCGACACCGAGGTGTCGGGCTTATTTGTATATTTATTTACCTAAAGAATCGGTTACACCAACGGTTTTGGTTGCATCGTAGCAGGTGAACATAGAGGCCACACCGTCGGGCTTGGTTTTACGGCTGAGCAGGCTTACAACGGGAACGAGCACTAAACCGCCAACCATTGCAAATACGCCGGAGTACAGGGAGTTTTTAAACACGAATTCCAACACAGAATTGCCTGTAACATTAATAAACCCGAGAGTTATGCAGAGCTGAATAAGCTCAAGCCCTACGCCGAATACGAAGCTTGCAACAACACCTGCTTTGGTAACTCCTTTCCAGTACAAGCCGTAGAGGAAGGGAGCAAGGAAGGCACCTGCAAGTGCGCCCCAGGAAACGCCCATCATCTGTGCTATGTAAAGGTTGTTGGTGTTGTATTGGAAGATTGCTATTGCGGCAGAGATAACTATAAATACCACGATAAAGCTTCTGATGGTGCGCATCTTTAGCTTTTCACTCATTTCCTTTTTGCGGACAGCTGCGATAAAGTCCAAGCTTACGGTGGAAGCACTTGTCATAACCAAAGAAGAAAGCGTGGACATAGATGCGGAAAGCACAAGCACTATTACTATACCGATAATGATATCGTCAAGATTACCGAGCATTGTAGGAATAATAGCGTCAAAGCCGCCTACAGGTCTGCCGGTTGCGGCATCTACGGCAACATCTGTAAGTCTACCGAAGCCGCCGAGGAAGTAGCAACCGCCTGCAACAACAATTGCAAACACGGTGGAAATTATGGTGCCTTTTTTAATTGCATCCTCGTTTTTAATTGCGTAGAACTTACCAACCATTTGAGGCAGTCCCCAAGTACCGAGGGAGGTAAGCATTACAACAAAGAACAGGAATGTAGGGTCAGGCCCTAAAAAAGAAGCGTACTGCCAACCGCCGTTTGCGCCTGTTGCAAGATTTTCTACCGCAACGTTAAAACCTCCAAAGCCGTTGAGGACGGCGGCAATAACGGTAACTATGCCGAACAACATAACTATACCTTGAATAAACTCGTTGATAGCGGTAGCCATATAGCCGCCGAAAATAACGTAGACACCCGTAAGTATTGCCATAACGATTACGCAAACCGCATAATCTATGTTGGGGTATGCTATTGCAAAAAGTCTGGAAAGACCGTTGTAAAGGGAAGCTGTGTAAGGGATAAGGAATATAAAGGTTATGGCGGAAGCCGCTATCTTGAGCTTTTTGGAGCAATACCTAAGCCCGAAAAAGTCCGGCATTGTACGACTGCCCAAGTGTTGGGTCATAACCCTTGTACGTCTGCCCAGAACGGACCATGCGAGAAGGGAGCCGATAAATGCGTTACCGAGACCTATCCAAGTAGAGGCAAGACCGAAGTTCCAACCGAACTGACCTGCATAGCCGACAAAAATAACTGCGGAAAAATAAGAAGTACCAAAAGCGAAAGCGGTAAGCCAAGGACCCACAGAGCGTCCGCCCAATACGAAACCGTTAACATCGGTGCTGTGCTTACGGCAATATATGCCGATACCTACCATTACTGCAAAAAATACTACCAATAAAACAGATATTACGACCATACAGTTCACATCCTTTTATAAAATTTTGGTTTTTTCTGTTTTTATGACATATTCTGGTTTGCTACAAGTCCTTCGCCGCCGTAAAGCTTGCGGAGCAAAGGCTTTTCTATTTTACCCGTGGGATTACGGGGAACGTCTGCAAAAATAATCTTACGGGGGCGCTTATAACGGGGCATACCCTTGCAAAACTCGTTTATATCTTCTTCGCTGCAACGCACACCTTCTTTTACCGAGATTATAGCTGCAGCTATTTCGCCAAGCCTTGCGTCAGGCAAACCTATTACAGCCACGTCCTTTACTGCAGAGTGAGCGCTTATAAAGTCCTCTATCTGAACGGGATAAAGGTTTTCGCCGCCTGTTATAATTACGTCCTTTTTACGGTCAACAAGATAGATAAATCCGTCTTCGTCCATCATTGCCATATCGCCCGTATAGAGCCAGCCGTTCTTTAAGGAAGCAGCGGTGGAAGCGGGATCGTTATAATAACATTCCATATTACCGTCGCCAAGCAAAATAAGCTCGCCAACGTCGCCCTGCTTAACCTCGTTACCTTCCGGGTCTACTATCTTGGTTTGCCAGCCATAGCCTGCCTTACCGATAGCGCCAACCTTATGTACGTTTTCAACACCCAAATGTACCGCACCGGGACCGATGGATTCGGAAAGACCGTAGTTTGTATCGTACTGATGACCGGGGAAATACTCCAGCCAACGGTTGATAAGGCTCTTAGGAACAGGCTGTGCGCCTATATGCATAAGACGCCACTGTTCAAGTTGGTAGTTCTCTATCTTTAAGTCGCCGCGGTCAAGGCTGTTAAGTATATCCTGCGCCCACGGCACGAGAAGCCATACTATAGTACATTTTTCGGAAGATACAGCGTTAAGCACGTCTTCGGGCTTTGTACCCTTCAGAAGAACCGCCTTACCGCCGGAAAGGAGCGAACCGAACCAGTGCATCTTTGCGCCTGTATGATAAAGAGGCGGAATACAAAGGAAGATATCGTCCTTGGTCTGACCGTGATGCGCCTGCTCTACCTTACAGGAATGCATAAGGCTTCTGTGGCGGTGAAGTATAGCCTTAGGGAAGCCCGTTGTGCCGGACGAAAAGTAGATTGCCGCAAAGTCATCGTCCGTAAGGGGGATATTGGGGTTATCGCCGCGGCAATAATAAGTAAGCTTGAAATAATCCTCAGCAAAGGTGGGACACATACCCTCACCTGCGTAGATAAGCGTACGGTTTTTACCGATATCCTCAGCTATTTCCTCAACTCTGCCTATGAACTCGGGTCCGAAGACCAGCATATCAACCTCTGCCAAATCAAGGCAATATTTAATTTCGTCAGCGGCGTAGCGAAAGTTAAGGGGCACAGCCAAAGCGCCCGTCTTAAGGATGCCGAAATATATGGGCAACCATTCGAGGCAGTTCATAAGAAGGATTGCGACCTTGTCGCCCTTTCTTATGTTGCGGGAAAGAAGAAAATTTGCAAAGCGGTTGGCTTTTTCATTAAATTCCGCCCAAGTAATCTCCTTGCGGAAATCGGTATAACCAGTGGCTTCGATAAGATTATACTCCTTCCAAACAACACGTCTGGGCTGTTGTTCGGGGTTAAGCTCTACCAACGCAGAGTCATTACCGTAAAGGTTACTGTTACGCTCCAACAAATCAATAATAGGCATTTCGGTCTTCTCCTTTTTTACACAAAAAAATAGGTACTGCGCATTGGCAGCACCCCGTAAACATATACGTCCTTATAGTATCAGGATATGTCCGTCCGTATTTAGCCAACGCAAATTAACCACAACAATAATAGCTGCGGTAATAATAGTATGCGTAAGCGAATACACGATTATCGAACATATTACATTCCTCCGTAAGTGTTGTAGGTAGTTTAGCACACTATCTTCCGTTTGTAAAGCCCTTTTTGAAAAAATCTTTATAAAAATACAATTATTATGCATTTTTACAAAAAATTCACCAAGTTGTTTGGTGATGGTGTATAATAAACTTCGTAAAGAGGTGAAGGGTTATGAAATACAGTCATATCATTTGGGATTTTAACGGGACAATACTCGACGACGTAACGCCCTGCATTGACGTGCTTAACACAATGCTTAAGGATCGCAGTCTTAAAAGTGTTACCAAAGACGAGTATCTTGATGTCTTCGGTTTTCCGATAAAGGCATATTACGAAAAGTTGGGATTTGATTTTACAAAAGAGGACTACGGCGTTATGGCAATAGAGTGGTCGAAGCTTTATAAAAACGCCGCCGAAAACAGCGGTATATGCAAAGGCGTCAAAGAAGCGCTTGAATATTTTAAAAAGTTGGGATTGCCGCAATACATCCTTTCCGCCACGGAATACGGTATGCTTAAAGAGCAAATAAAGTCCTTGGGAATAGGCTCTTATTTTACAGAGCTGTTGGCGCTTAAAGATTTTCACGCCGTAAGCAAGGTATCCCTTGGCAAAGAATGGGCGGAAAAGGTAAAGCCCCAACGAATGCTGTTTATAGGTGATACCCTGCACGACTACGAGACTGCCGTGGCGATGGGTGCGGAATGCGTGCTGATAGCGGCAGGACATCAATGCAGAGCCAGGCTTTTAAAATGCGGTGTGCCTGTTCTCAACAGTGCGGAAGAACTCATCTCCTACTTTGAAAAATACAACATATAAACAAGCTGCCTCAAATGCCAAATAGCGCATTTGAGGCAGTTTATTTTATTAAGTTCTGTTACTTATCAAACGTCTGAGAATTACAAGGTCGGTGGTAGTAATTATCAGGTCGCCGTTAAGGTCGCCAAGTGCCAAAATCTCGTCGGTAATCGGAGCTTGTTTGCTTACTACCTTACGCATTATTACATAGTCTACGGTGGAAACCAACCCATCGTTATTGACATCGCCGTAAGCCTTAACCACCGTAACGGTACAGCTTGCGGAATACCCTCCGTTGCTTGCGGTTACGGTAACAGTACCTTCCTTTAACCCAGTTACATAAGCGCCGTCGGTAGAGAGCACAGTGGGGTCGCTTAACGTCCAAACCACGTTTTTATCGGTGGCGTTTTCGCCAAGCACCGTCGCGGAGAGCCACTTGGAAGTGCCGTAAGGCACGTAAAGCGAACTTGCGGAAAGACTTATGCCCGTAGCTGCGATCTTTTCGCTTGCAGGGGCTTTGGTGGGCAAGTCACGGTTAAAGTGCAAGGTAAAATGATTGCGAACGGCGTGCCCCGATGTGTTCTTATTGTATGCCGCAAAAGCTCCGTCCGTATTAATATTGCCTGCAGAGTCTATTACAAACACTTGCGGTTGGTCACCGCCCAAATACACATCTGCGGTCTTAACACCGCTGCTTATAACCTTTACGTCGTCCTGACCGAAGTAAATGCCTGCATACAAGATGGAAGGCTGTGTTGCGGTATACAAATTTTCTACATAAGAGCCTCTGCCGTGATGGTTGCTGTCAAGGAAGTCGATATCCGTATTAACAACACCTTTATGCAAATAAAGCATATAGTCCACCGCTGTAGAACCGCTGGTGTTATTACCATTATATGTAGTACCCACATCATCGGGGAAGGTATCGCCCGTAAATAAAAGCTTTACGCCCGCAAACTCTATAAGATACCAAGTAGAAGAACAGTTTTCCCAGGCGGTTGCATCTTTGTTAAGTGTGCTGTTTGTGCTCCAATCCTTGGAGGTACAAATAGTAACGGTAATGGGATAGCTTGTATCTGTAGTAGATAATGTATTACAATTGTTAAAATACCTAACAATTTCTTTTTCAAAACCAATCTGTGTGGGAGAAAGGTCGGGACTGTAAGTAAGACAATTGCTTACCATTGTATCAAAGCTATTAAGATACGTAGAGTAACCGGCTGCCCCTGTGCCGGCGGGGTCTTTTGTGGTGTACATTTTTTTGATGTTAACATAAGGGCTTTTACTGATATAGTAACGCAATGCGTGTATATGGTCCGAGTGCCAGTGGGTTATAAAGCTTATTATTTGAACCTGACACTTTTCGGAAAGCAACAGTCTGTAATACTGTGCTTCTGTAAGAGCGCCGGAAGCAAGGCCGTCTGCAAGGAATTCTTCTCGCAATTCCAACAGATAATCAAGAGATTTTCTGTTATTGTTACCGCTGTCTATCATAAAGACGGTGCCGTTATAGTCTAACACCGTACCGTCGTTTTTGGAAAGGGATTTTGCTATCCATTGTATTTCGTTGGTGTGTATGCGTAAATCACCGTCCTGCGCCGCATATTGGTTGGCAAATACAGTTTCCTCAAGGTCGGAAAGAACCGTTACCTGACAGCACAAAGTTTTTGCGCCCCAATCTCCCGTATACGTCATGGTTATTGTAGCCGTACCCTCGGAAACACCCTTAACCTTACCGTTTGTAACCGTAGCAACAGAGGGGTCTGAAGAGATGAAGCTTAAACTGTCCTCACGGCTTGCCGATGCAAAGCTGTAGTCGATGGTATTTGTTCCGCCAACCAGCACATAAAGCTTTTCGTCACAGGTAAATGCGGCACTTTCGTTTACGGCAGGCACATTCTTTGCGCCTGCGGCGGTATAATAAGAGCTTGTGACAGCTTCACCGTATACGTAAACAGTTTGTCCGTTTTCCGCAAAAGTAACATAGGG
>JAZSIW010000126.1:0-20209 GCA_045534025.1 Eubacteriales bacterium
AGATTTAGCAAATCGCAGCGGAAAAGTAACGATAGGTGCGGAAGATGCGTCCCCTGATGTAGAGTTCTTTAACAATCTTGTTGATGACTCTTGGTTGGACGGAAACAGCGCTGCTGCCAAAAACGTAGCAGGTACTTCTAATCAAATCCCTGCTGTAGCTGCTTACAATTATCAAATAACATTTGATTTGCCCAAAAAGGAGGAATTGGTATGAGTAAAACCAAATCTAAAACAGGCCTAGCGTCTAAAATAAAAAAATGGATACTCAGCCTAAGCCTGCCCGCGATTATTGCGTCGGCTTTGACTATCGGCGGAACACTTGCTTTGTTGTTGTCGGTCAGCGATATTAAGCATAACGAGTTTGTCCCCGGTAATGTTGACTGCGAAGTTGTGGAAACTTTCGACGGCACATACAAGTCTTCCATAAAAATCCAAAATACGGGCAACACAGATGCTTATATACGTGTAAACTTTGTAAGCTATGTGCAAAATCAAGACGGCGAAATATTAGGTCAGTCCGTTTCCGTACCGGAATTTGATTTGGGTGAAAATTGGAGCTATGCGGCAGACGGGTATTACTATTACAAGTTGCCCGTTGCCCCCGGCGCATTAACAGGCGAAATGCTTGCAAGTGCAATGGAGCTTGTACAAAAAAAAGACGGTAACGGTAATGTTATAGGCAATCAGGTAGTAGAAGTGTTTGCAGAGGCAATTCAGGCGTATCCTGAAGACGCAGTGGTTAACGCTTGGAAGTCGGCTGTTGCTGTTACGGGTGCAGATGACCATTTGGTGGTAGAAGTTAAGGTTTACGAAAATTATCTAAGTGCCGCAAATTACGGCGCACGTTACAGAGGTTTTTATGTTTGTTCAGACAAGGAAACGGATCAGTGGAAAACATACCACACAGGTATCCTGAACAACGATATCGTTTCCGATGAAGACGTAATTACCTTAACCTCAGACAGTAATAACCAAATACATTTAAGCTACTACTTGATCAATGTAATAGAGCTTAAGGATTTTGCGCTGTATTTTACCGACGCAACAAATGTAGTAAGTGTAATGGTTTACGCCAGTGATGACGAGCAGATACACCCGGGTGAAGAGCATTTGCTTGGCGCCATGACTAAAAGTGCTGTTTCCGGCAACTATGTGTCAGATGTTGCAAGCGAGCAGGAGCTTGAGTACGCGTTATCAGTAAACGTTACCAAACACAAACGTTTTGCTACTTTGATAATAACTACGGATGGCCCACAGCAGAGCGTTACCATAAGTGAAGCACGCCTGATGGGGTATATGTCTCATAATAACGTAGCACCCGCATCGCAGTATAAGGGTGCAAGTGACACGACAACCGTGGCGTTTGCTGATGCGGATACGGGCAGTGACCATACTTCCTGGACAGAGTATCACAAGGGCAGATTGAATGATACCACTCGTTCTTCCGCAATGTACGACGAAAAGCCTGCTGAAAAGATAATGGTAAAAAGTCTTGATGATACAACAGATACCATTCGCATTATGTTTAAGTTGGAACAGCCTGCTTTAATAGATTTGGTTGACGCATATATCGGTGCTTTGAATTTGTATGGCGACCCCAAAGACGGTAAAGACTCGGAGCTTTACGGTGATAATACGGTTACAGCCTTTAACGTATATGTAAGCGAGACCGAAAACCGAGCAGATTGGAAACCGCTTGGTACTGATACAACGGGCGTTTCTAACGGTGAAGATACGTATTTGTACATATATTCGGCTGCAGATGCCCAGGTGTTTGGACAATACGTAATTATTGAAATAAAGGGCACGGCAGGTCAAATGTACTACGGCATTAACGAAGTACAAATCTGGGCTTGCGCATCTCTTGATATTGATGAATAAAAGAAATAACAAAGGGTAGGCAAAAAGCCTACCCTTTGTTATTTGGTCGAGATGACAGGATTCGAACCTGCGGCCTCTTCGTCCCGAACGAAGCGCGCTACCAAACTGCGCTACATCTCGCTATCAACGCAAAATATTATAATACATCCAAAAGTAAATGTCAAGGAAAAATGTTGACAAGTTGCGGCAAAGGGGGATATAATTAATTCAAAGAACAAAGGAGGTGCAGGCGAAGTGCAGATTAAAGGTTGCTCTTGCGGACGGGAGCACATCTGTGCAGTAGAGCAAATATATAACGGAGACGGAACTCTTTCCGTACTGCCTCGTCTTTTACAAAACTATAAAAAGGCTTTAGTGGTTGCGGACGAAAACACCTACAATGCATTTACAGAGGCGGGCGGAAGCCTTGCCGGTGTAGAGCATAACTCCCTTATATTTCCTGCTACGCCACCGCTTGTTCCCGACGAAAAAGCCATCAGCACTATAGAACAAAACCTAAGCCCCGATATTGACGTAATAATCGGCATCGGTGGCGGTACGGTAAACGACCTTTGTAAGCAGGTAGCCCACAGCCATAAGCTGTACTATATTTACGTAGCAACCGCCCCTTCAATGGACGGCTACGCTTCCGACGGTGCGGCGCTTATCCTCGACGGAATGAAGGTGACCCTTAAGGCTCGACCTCCACATGTTATTATATGCGACACAGAGCTTCTCCGTAACGCCCCGATAGAACTTATCCGCGCAGGGGTAGGGGATATCCTTGGCAAGTTCAGTTGCCTTAACGATTGGTTGCTTTCCAAAGAGATAAAGGGCGAATATTTTTGTCAGGAAATATTCGACCGTGTTTACAACTGTGCGGTACAGGTGGCAGAAAACGCTGCACGCATAATGAACAGAGAAAAGGACGCCGTAAAGCTGTTGGCAGACGCCTTAATAAACGTGGGGATAGAGATGAGCTATGCAGGTTCTTCACGCCCTGCCTCAGGCAGCGAGCATCACATGGCGCACTTTTTCGAGATACACGCCTTAGAGCACGGACGGCATCACCGTCCCCACGGCATAGATGTGGGTTGTGCTGCGCATTTTACCGCTTTGCTGAGAGAAAAAATCCTAAACACATCCAAGTTGCCCAGTTTTGATTTTTGCCCTGAAACCTATTTTGGAGCCGTAGAGAGGTTGTTGCCCCGTGCATGTGCAGGTATAAAAGAACTGCAAAGCAGGGTGGGGCTGCACGGCAACTCAGACGGGGATTACGATGAGGAAAAGATAAAAGCTGTTTTGAAACAAGCCCCCACGGCGGCGGAGACAGAGGCGATGCTTGCGGCGGCAGGCTTGTACCCTCAATCGCTTATAGAGTTTTACGGCACAGAAACCGTGGAAAACGCCCTTAAATACGGCAAAGAGCTGAAGGACAGGTTTACCGTCCTGTGGCTTTACGAATACTTGGGATGGGAGATATTAAAGCTATGACAAACTACTGGAACCAAGCGACTGACAACATAAAAATAATAGGGCATAGGGGCGCAAAAGCCCTTTGGCCCGAAAACACAATGCTTTCCTTTGAAAACGCCGTTAAGCTTGGCGTTGACGGCTTGGAGATGGATTTAAACCTAAGCCGAGACGGTCGCCTTGCGGTTATCCACGACGAGACCGTGGACCGCACCACCGACGGTAAAGGGCTTGTTTCCGACTATACAATGGCGGAGCTTAAAGCCCTTGATGCAGGTGTTGCCCTACCGGATTTCGGTACCCACAGAATACCCGAATTTGATGAGTATTTGGATTTTGTGGAGCACACAGACCTGCTTTTAAATGTGGAGGTAAAACAAAACAGCCCCGAAACCGCAGATAAAGCCATTGCCGCCCTTGACAGAAGGGGACTGCTTGACCGTACGGTTATGACCTGCTTTTACGGGGACGTTACAACCTATATGCACCAAAAGTACGGCGTAAAAACTCAAGGCTTTCCTAAGCACCGTGTTAAGGGCTATAAGGATGGCTGTTACGACCACTATTACGCCATAGGCATAGGTATGAACGACCTTACACCGCAGTTGGTTGAAGAGCTTAAAGCGCAAAATATCGACCCTTGGTGTTGGTGTCCCGATACTGCCGAGCCTGTGGAGTATTCCATAAGCTGTGGCGTAACCCTTATGACCTGTAATGACCCCCACGCCGCCTTTGAAATCTTGGCAAAACGGGGTCTTAGAAAATAAAGTGCAAAGAAACGCTCCTGAACGGGGCGTTTTTTTCGTACTTGACAAGGTTTTTCTGCTATGCTATAATGTTAATGCCAAACAAAACCAAATATACTTCCCGAAGCATGTGTATTTTTATTTATTCAGATAAAAATACAGAAGCTATTCTTTGCACAGACTTTTTTCGAACTTTGCAAAGTTTTATTTGGCGACAATCGGAGCTAGGTATTTTTTGTGCGTCAGCTTCGGTTGGCGCACTTTTTTATTTTATATTTTTAGGAGGAAAAACAATGAAAAAGCTAACAGCACTTATCCTTGCCATAGCTCTGTGTTCGGGGCTATGTTTCTTTGCCGTTTCCGCTGCGGACGGGGACCTTATCTACGGTGACGTAAACGGTGAGGGTACCGTTAACAGCCTTGATGCGGCACAGATCCTTAAACTTGATGCACAGCTTATAAGCCTTTCCGAAGAAGCCCTTGCGGCGGCAGACGTAAGCGGCGACGGCGTTGTTAACAGCCTTGACGCGGCGCAGGTTCTTAAGTACGATGCACAGCTTATCAGCGGCTTCCCCGCTGAAGGCGTGTTTGACGAGCCTATCGACGAGGAAACAAGCGTAGAAACAAGTGAAGCGATAAGCGAAAAAACAAGCGAAGATGTATCTTCTGGCGATGTTGCAGTGGGCGATTACATCACCTTTGGTAGCTACGAGCAAGATAACGACTTGTCCAACGGCAATGAAGCTATAGAATGGCTTGTGCTTGACGTTGTAGACGGCAAAGCGCTTGTTATAACCAGGTGTGGTCTTTCATTAGAAAGCTATCATTACGAAGCATATGCAACATGGGAAACCTGTGCACTTCGTCGATGGCTGAATGGGTTTTTTTATAGTGATGCTTTCAGCGCCGAAGAACAGGCTAAAATTCTCACAGTAACCGTAACCAATGGCAATACCGATGTTGATCCCGCGGCAGGAAACGACACACAGGACAAACTTTTCCTTTTGAGCGTAGATGAAGCTGAAATGTATTTAACGACTGACGAAGCAAGAGAGTGCTATAGCACGGAGTATGCTTTTTTTAACACTGCTCTTCCGTGGTGGTTGCGCACTATCGTAAGATATCAGGATGGAATAAGCTATGCTGCACAAATGCAGCGCTCTGGTTTGATGGAAGTTAGCTATCTTCCCAGTGTACGGCAGGGGATGGTTATTGCTCGTCCTGCAATGTGGATAAGCATAGACTAATATTTTTACATACAAAAGGGCTTTTCGGTATGCACCGAAAAGCCTTTTTGCTGTTATAAAACCCTTTTATTTTTTCTTCGAGTCTTTGCCAAACAACCAAAGTCGAATCTTCTTGCCTGCGGAAACAACGTTCCACTCGTCACGTTCGCCCTCGGCGTAGCCAAGGTCGTCGTAGTAGCTTTCGCTGAAGAACTTGTAGCTTGCCTTTTCCTTCTTAAACTTCACAAAGTAGAACACGTACAAGCCCAATACAACAAAGCCTGCAACGCTGGCAACTATGCCCAAGGTTCTGCCGGGGGTGTTATATTCAAATTCCACGGATATGTTTTCTCCTGCGGGGACCTGAACAGCCATAAGACCGCCGAACACCTTTTTAATTTCGGTTTCCTTGCCGTTTACCTTTGCACTCCAACCGCCAAGGTTTATGCCCATCATTTCCTTAACGTCGTAAGGAACGGAGAAGAATACAAAGTTATCGGTGGCAGAGTCCAAAACGGCGCTGAATCCCTCGGAACTCCACTTGAAGTTTTCGCACCTGTCTCCGTTAAGGCGTGCCTCTACGGAGTCGTTGTATATCTTTGTAAGATCGTCTGCGGTGGGCTTGCTACCCAGCTGAGAATACTTAATTTCGGGAAGATACTTAGCATACATGTCCGCTTCTTCGTCAGGTACAACAAGGTAATTGCACAGGTATGCGTGGCGGTTTTCCTTATCTATCTTGGTAAACTCGCTCTGGCGCATAAATGCGGTATAGGTGAAGCCCATGGGCAGATATTTTTCGTTTTCAAAAACGTAAAATTCGTAATAAGTCTTTTCCTTGCCTTCGGTCTTGTAAATCTTCTTGCTTTTAACCTCGTCCGAGGTAACAACCTTGCCCTGTGCGGAAACGGGGTTCTTGGTAAAGCCGTAAATCTTGTTCTTTTCATAGCCTGCCGTAAGTCTGTTGCCTGCGTTTTCGGCAAATACATACTTAACGGAAAGGAATGCCCTAAGTCCGTAGTACTTGTTGGCAGGACGGGATGCAACGTCTCTTGTAACAGAGCCAACCACGTCGTTATAGAAGGAGAGAATGGATGCGGGAACGGTGGAGTTAAAGCACTGTATACAAGGAAGTCCGCTGTAAAGTCCCAAGTTGTCCAAAGAGTTTTTGTTGCTGCCCCTGTTATAGCCGTCTATGCGATAAAACTCCTCATAAATATTATCAAGGGGGGCGTTACCTATCTCTTTTGCGTCGGGTTCGGAGTTGGAGCCCTTCATGGTAAAGTCAGCGTCTATATAATAGTCAATAACCGTCTCCACGCTGGCGTCGGAAATATGCTGTCTGCCCAAATATACATGCAAACCGCCGTACACCACAATGGTAAGGCACAAGAATACCAAAAGCACTTTGCCGAAGCATTTTCTGCCCCTCAGGTACCGTACCAAGAAATATGCGGCGATCATACCGCCAAAGCTTATAATTACGGAAAGGAAAATTCTTAAGGGGTAGGTAGAACGTGTGGTAGACCAACGCACAAAGCCTGCGCTGTCTATAGTATCCTTCCAGCTTATAAATGAAGGAATAAGGATAAGGAAAGCTATAATTGCCGTTGCGGCAATACCGCCGTTCCAACGAATTTCGTTCCTGTCCAAAGAAATAACTGTTGCCAATGCCAACATAAGCGCAAGCATATACATCCAACGTGCATAGTAGTTGGTGTTGCCCACAACAAACAGAGAGTTAAGAATGGGCACCATTGAGCACACAATAAGGAATATTATAAGCTTGGAAAGCCAACTTTTACGCCTGTTCCAAATATAACTTATGGCACCCGTCATACCGAACATAGGTATCCAAACTGCGTTGGAGGACCAACGGGTTGCATGGCTTTGCAGGGAGTCCTTTATATCCGGACCGCCGAAAAATTCCGGTCTGGAAGAGATGTCGGGGGTGAAGAAAAGACTTTGCAATATGTGACCGTAGCGTTTGGTGTAAACTTCGCTTTTAGTTTGCCAAACAAGGGCGCTTTTAAGGGTGGAGAAGGCCTTGTCCAAACGGTAGTTGCCCGTTATGGAAAGCACTGCCGTCAGGAATAGGGCAAGGGACATTACAACACCGAGAACCGCTTCAAAAATAAGCCAAAAGAACTTTTTAACGGTTACCTTAAAGGAGAGGGAGGAGGCACGGAACAGGAAGTATATTACACAAAATACAGCTTGACCTGCAAAGAAGAAGTAGTTTATGCCTGCTGAGATACATACGGAAACAGCAAAAAGCCCTCTTCTGTTGTTTTGTATAAGCTCCTCTATGCCTAACAGCATAAGAGGGAAGAATGCCATGGAGTCGTGGAAATGGTTAAAGAATATGTTATAAATCTGTGCGCCGCAAAAAGCATACATAAGAGCACCGCCAACGGCGATCAAAGGCTTTTTAACAAAACGCTTAAGATATGCGTATGCACAAACTGCAGAAACAACAAATTTAAGACAAAGTACAGGCGCTATCAAATAAGGAGTGCAGGAAGAAGGGAACAGGCACATAAGCCAAAAGAATGGGCTTGTGGACATGTAAAAAGAATAGTCACCTATAAGATTGGCACCCAAGTCCGTAGTCCAGTCCCAATTAAGATTTCCGTTGCGCACCATATCAACCACATGCATGTGGAACGGGATTTGCTGTGCGTTAAAGTCGCCGTAATAGATAAAATAGCCGTCGTTCTTCATAACAAAAGGCAAAAATATCAAAGACGACATTAATAGCGCTAACCCTGCAGTAAGTAGGTAATAAAAGGACTTAGAGCGACCTTTTAAACCGTGGGTTATATCGTAGTTGCGTAAATCTTCCGTTGTCATAGGCTAAAACAAACCTGCCTTTCTGTGTATACGTAGGGGATGCTTATATTGTTGCTGCCCGCAAATAATATTCGCTATCGCAAAGCAAGGCACACTACACCCAATACACCATAGACAATATTACTACATTATCAGCAAAAAAGCAAGGGTTATAAAAACAAAAGTATAAAAATATTGTATATCTTGAAACAAACAAAAAAGGCGTGCTTGCAGGCATCCTAAAGATGCGCGCAAGTCGCCTTTTGATTTTGCTTTCGGCTGACCTATTTTTTATTTGCTTTTTTACAAACCTTGTAAACAACAACAGCAGTGATAGCAATAATCACACCTACAATCAGGGCGGTTATCAAGCACTTCTTTTTGTTGCACTTGGGTTCGGAGGCGCATATATCGAAATCATCTTCGTCAGCCTCGTCCCAAAGCTTATCCAAATCTTCTTCGTCAGCTTCGTCAAGAGAAAGCTTCATGCACTCGTCCTCGCAACAATCGCAAGAATAATCTTCAAACAAATCTTTCTTTTCTTCCATTGGTATACACACCCCTTTCTTTTATTAATTAAATTATATAACGAAATTTGCCGTTTGTCAAGGGAAATTTAACGCATAATTATTTTATTCGTCTTGATTTGCGTTGTCTGATGCGGTTTCTATGCTAAGCTCCATGATTTTAATCGTTCCGCCTGTTTCAACACACAAAACCTTATAAATGCCGCTGGAATAATCCATCCTGCCGGGGTATTGTATGCGTTCGCCTACCACATCAAAGTGTATGTCGCAGGTGAAGGCGTTGTCTGCATAACTTATGTAATTATCGGTATACAGACTGTTGTAGGTAAGCTTGTGGTTCATTTGCCAATACATACCCCAGTATGAATCGTTTATTACATTATATGCGTTGGAGTTTGGACCTGTGAAGGACAAAACCTCCGCCATGTTTTGTGCCACTTTGTCTCTGCCTTCCATGCTGTATTCCACCATTGATACTGCAAAATCCTTGGTGAATTGGTCATAGGTTCCGATAAGCTCGGGAGACGGTGCGGCGTTACAACAATACACGTTTGTATCTGTTCTTGTAAGCTCGCACGGTGTACCGAAAGAGTCACATACGGTTATTTCAGGCTTAAACAGCAAACCCTGTACTTCGTAACGGCACAAAGTTTTTGCGTTTACAAGAATGTCGGAATACTCGGACACCTCGTTATAAAGAATTCCCGACTCTACGATATATTCACTGCCAAGCGCAACTCCGTTTATTTTAACGGTAGCGTCATTTGGGGCAAGCACCTGATATTCCAAAAAGGAATAGGGAAGGTGGAAGGTATATACTCCATTGTCAAAGTCACATGACATTTCCGTGCCGTTATACACAGCTTTTATTGCAGGGTCGCCGTAAAGACCTTTTATTTCATAAACCGTGTCCTTCGGGGCGTTTTCCAAATGAGCTTCCAATGGGCTTAATGCGTGATATTGAATGTTGCTTTCCGTTACATAGTCAGTGGAAAGCCTTTCGTCATTCATGTACAGCTCTGAACCTGCAGGTACGATAACTTTACAGCTTGTACGCCAGGGAATATCGTAAACGTGGTCCGCTGTTTCGCTTCCGTCCGTAGCAAGCAAAAGGCCTTTTTCCGTGCCGTTTATTCCAAACACCTTAAGCTCATAAGCGCTCCAAGGCTTTTTAAAGCTGTAAAGGAGGTAATCGGGTTCGGTTTCACCGGGGGCATCAAAAGGACAGTCTGTTACTTCACCCGTGCTTAGGTCGGCGGCTATGCCGTTTATCAAAAGCTCACTGTTTGCAGGCAGCAAAACGGTCACGTCGGTGTTAACATCGTCAAGGCCTTTGTCGGCAGGGGAAAGCTTATCAAAGCTCCAGCGGGCAAACCCGAAAGCGCCTGTGCTGCTTTTCTTAAGTAAAAGTTTGCACAAGATGCGGTCGCCGTTGCTTACGCTGAAGACCTCCGTGCTGTCGTTGCATTCTGCTGCCTTGCGGTTGCAAATAAGTTTTTTGCCGTCTAAGTAGTGCTTGTAAGCAAGCTGTGTCGCGGCTTTTCCGTCTTCAAATTCACTTATAAAAATATTGTCTTCCAGATACTCTAACCATTCCGCTTCGCTTATTTCGGCAAGAGCCTTATCTGCGGCAACCTGTGTATCGCTTTTTTGAAAAGAATCCAGAAGTATCCACAACACGGTAAGTACAGATATGATTAAAACCAACAAAATACAGGAGTACACAATAAGCGCTGTTTTAAACGCCTTACTTTTCTTTTTTTGCTTATTCTTACTTGCAGGCGTACTTTGCGGTTCGTTTACAATTATAAGCTCTTCCGGTGGAATTTCTTCTAACGCTGTTTCCGTAAGGGGCGATGTTTTTGCGTTTTGCTTTTCAATTTTGTCTTCGGAATCATCAAAGCTTTCGCGTTTTATATTATTATGTTCCATAACGGCTTAGCCCTCCTTCTTTTTAATAAGAATGGCGTTGGGCAGACCTCTTTGTCCTATCATGGACGCACATTGGTTTATTCTTTCACCGTTGTAATGCATGCGCGTGGAAGAGCCGCCGTCCAAGTTTGCGGCGTTAACGGCGCCGTATGAAAGCATTATGTCTACCAAATCGTCATAGGTTGCACCAAGGCTGTGTGTCTGCCTGCCGTCAACAACCAACAGCAGTATCGCTCCGTCAGCCCGTTGACCGATGGCTGTACGGGGATTAAGTCCGCCACCAAGCTTGCCGCTTTCATTCATGGCCTTGCCGTTCACCACAAGCAAGGGACCGGGAGCAAAGCTTACTGCGGTTACAATTTTTCTGTCAAGTGCGGTCTCGCCGGAAAAGTTGCCCACGTGTAAAATGTTGTTTTCGTCAAAGCCTACTACGCAGTGATGAATCTGTGTTTCGCCGCCCCAAAGAATTTTAGAGTCGCCTATAACCAAACCGTCGGGAGTACCGCCGTTACCTTTTCCGTCAGGGTCGTAAAACCCGCCTGCGTTTGTGCCGCCTATAGCGTCGTATTTACTTATAAATTGGTCAAGGGTAAGTCCGTGTGCTTCGGAACCGTAAAAATCAAGCGTGGCGACAAATACACGCTCAGGGTCGTCAATTATCATCATTTCGCCACTGTAGGTACTGCCCTTTACCTCAACTATGGTAACTCCGTCGTCGGCTACTACCACGTTATCGTATTCCGGCGCTTCTTCAAACTTGTCGCCTTCTTCGGGTACGTAAAAACCGTCTCCTGCATCATAAGTGGGGGAGTCTTCGTTCTCCTTGTCATTCTTATCTTTGTTGGGCTTTATCAACGAGGTATCTACTACTACGTCGCCTTGGTCTGCGGCAGTAACGCGGTCGTCTGTTATCGCTTTAATTTCGGTATCACTTAAAAACAGACAGGGGACCCACTTTGCCGCACTGGTCTCGTTCATACTAAGAACAAACAGTCGCTTTGCGTTTTCGGAAGGTCCGTGGGTTATAATAAGTCCCGCCCCATAGACCGTAATGAGCAACGCAAGTACGGTAATTCCTAACATTTCAAAAGTTCTAAGGGTGTATTTTAATATTTTTTTCCAAACAGAGTCATTCATTTTATTTATTCCTTGCCGTTTTTATATTTAAAAATGTATATCAGTATACACAGTCCTGCGCCGCATAAAAGGACTATGGGCAAAACATCCGGATTGTTATCGTCTTGCTTTGGTTTACCGGTGGCTGCACTTTCGCTTTTTGATTTATCCGTGTCAACGACGCTTTCTAAAGAGCTGTCACTTTCCTCTTCGGTGCTTTCCCCGACAATTATGCTTTCAAAGTACTCCGTACTTTCGCTGACGGCATTGCTTTCTTCTTCCGTGCTTTCAGTTATATCGAAGCTTTCCGTTTCTGTACTTTCGCTTGTTTCGGTGCTTCTTACAGAAGACTCTTCAGTATATTCTTCCAGATTTTCAAACAAGCCGTTTGAGGTGCTGTCGTTGCCCACGGTGCTTCGGTAAAGACCAAAGCGGCAGGGGCTTATACTTCGTATCTGTGTTGCTGCGGTAATCGGGGCGGCGTCTGTTCCGTAAAGCCAGCTTGTAAGTCCTGTAAATCTGTGCTGAGAAAGGTGGTAACCGAAGCCTTCTTGGGATATATTAAACGCACTTTTCCCTCCGAAAAATTCCAGCGGCTCGTCCCAGTTGAACAGTACTTCATTTTCCGACCAAAGGTGTATGTAGGTCTTTGGTACATCCCAAAGTCCGTCATTGGCAGAACGCTCTACCGCTTCGGTTAACGCATGGAAGCTTAACATGTGCATTCCGTGGCCGTATTCGCCGTTTGCGTCATGGCCTGCTACAACCAAGGGCTTGTATTTTTGCAGAAGTTCTTTGTAGTACTCCACAAAGTCATCATATTTGTAACCTACTCCCGCATAAGCCTGTTTTGCTTGCTCAAAGCTTTCGGAATACAAATCCGGAAATTCCGATACATGGGGATAATATTTAACTCCGCAATGCCACAGTCCGTCAAGCAGCTCGTGGGGGCGGTCGTGGGTGTTAAGGTGATTGGTAAGGTATACAATCTGCACCCTGTATCCGTTAGCGACGCACCAAGGAATCATTCCTGCAAAATAAAGCTGGTCGTCATCGCTGTGGGTAGGGCATACCATAATATCGGCACGTTCAGCAAACTCCCACCTTTGCACAAAGTCCGGCAACGCTCCCTGACCGAAAACAAACAGGTCAGCCACCGCCGTATCCTCTTCAAAGCTTATGCTTATCTCCGTAACACCGTTAAGAGCAACATATTGATGCAAAAAGCTGCTCTCTCCTTCGGTGGTCTCTCTGCTGTCGGCAACCATTGTCCACGGCTTGCACTCGCGGTCAAACTTAATGTAAAGACCGTATATAGGCTCGTCACAGCTGATGCTAAGCTCTTTTACATTAAGGTATGTGTAAATACTGTTATCGGTAAGCTTGTTATCTGTTTTTTCGTCTGCGCTTATGTTGCACTGTGCGGTAATATCATTTGCAAGCTCTTCTCCCTGCGCAACCGTACACATGCTTACCGTCAAACATAGAACAATAAACAATCCCAAAAGCCTTTTCATATAACTTGCTACTTTCTGTTTTTGATGTCGCTATTATAACGCCAAAAAGGCATAATATCAATATGTTTTCCAAAATTATTGCTTTTTTTTGATTATATGTTAAAATACTATCCGAGAGGTGAGCCATTTTGGACTTAATATCTATGTTAAAAACATGTCCCGCCCCAATAGTTCTTTACGGCATGGGAAACGGTGCGGATAAAATAATAGGCATGCTTAATCAATACGACATAAAGGTGGCAGGTGTTTTTGCCAGCGATGGCTTTGTGCGTTCAAAGCAATTTCACGGCATGCACATTATGTCCTACAGCGAGGCGAAAAAAGTTTTCGGAAAAATGACGGTGCTAATGTCCTTCGGCAGCAGTCTGCCCGATGTGCTTGAGAACGTAAAGCGCATAGCTTCGGAACAAACCCTGTACGTACCGGACCTTCCCGTAGTGGGCAGCGGCGTGTTTGACCGTGGATATGCGGCAGCTCATAGGACGGAATTGGAAACGGTGTATAACGCCTTGGCAACAGATAAGGACAAATCTGTCTTTGAAAGCCTTGTGCGCTATAAGCTTACGGGCAACCCTAAGCTGCTGTATAAAAGCGCAGGAACAGAGGAAGAGCTTTACGATTTGCTTGCTCCTTCTGCTAACGAGGTGTATATGGATTGCGGCGCTTTCAGCGGTGATACCGTTGCGGCGTTCTTAAGGCACAGCGGCGGTTATAAGCGGATAATAGCGGTAGAGCCCGATGTAAGAAGCTTTAAAAAGCTTGTAGTAAACACGGCTGATATGGAAAACGTAAGGTGCATAAACGCTCCCCTCGGTGCAAGCTGTGAAAAAGCCCGCTTTACCGCTATGGGCAGCCGCGGAAGCAAATTGGATGCCGAAGGGGCAGAGGTAGAGCTTAAAAGTATAGACAGTATTTTAGGTGCAGAGGGAGCCGACTACATAAAAATAGACGTAGAAGGTGCAGAGGGTGAGGTTATAAAAGGTGCAGAGCAGACTATAGTAAATCACCGCCCCAAGCTTCTCGTATCCTGCTATCACCGTTTGGAGGATGTTTTTGCCATTCCATTGCAGGTGCTTGCACTCAGACCCGACTACAAATTGCATCTTTGGCATCCTATGTATCTGCCGCCTTGGGATGCGGCATATATTTTTGTTTGAATTAGTGTGAGAGTATTTTGCATTGTATTCGTCTTAATAAACAGAAGGGTATAAAACATACCGAAAGGAGCCTGATATGAACGGTGAAAGTAGCTACAGCCGTTTTTTAAAAGGTGACAATGATGCCTTGGCTCAAATAGTGGAAAAACACAACAAAAGCTTGGTGTTTTACCTTGCGGGCATACTTAAAAGCGTAAGCTTGGCAGAGGATGCGGCGGCAGACGCCTTTGTGGAAATATTTGTAAAGAAACCCCGTTTAAAAACGGAGGAAGCTTTTTGCGCCTATCTTTACCGTACTGCCCGTAACAAAGCTATTGATGAGCTGAGAAGACAGCGGCGCAGGGACGAACATCCCCTAGAAGAAACAGAACTTGCCGACAGCTGTATGTTGGAGGATGAGGTGCTTAAAAAGGAGAGGGACAAAAGTTTACATAATGCTATCAAAAAACTTAATCCCGATTACCGTGAAGCCCTGCACCTTGTATATTTTGAAAATATGAGCTACGAGGGCGCAGGAAAAGTAATGGGTAAAAGCCTTAAACAAGTGACAAATTTGGTATACAGAGGCAAAGAAGCTTTGAAAAGAATTTTGGAAAAGGAGGGCGGCTTGTATGAGGAGCAATAAAGAACAGCTTGACATAATCCTGCAAAGAAAAAAAGCGGCAGAGACCGCCCGTGCCAAACGCCGCAAGCAGATATTTGCAAGTCTTTCCGTAGTTTTGTGTCTGTGTGCCGTGTTTGCCGTTGTCCATGTTTTGCGTAGCGGCAATAAAGAGGAAGAAAAAACTCCCGCCTTTTTCGAGTCCGATAAATCTGAAAATGTTATGGCAGGCGACACAAATCAAAATTCGGGAGGCGATAATATGACGGGCGACAGCGATAAAAACGAACTTGTTACGGATGCTCCAAATACGTCACCCATTGCCCCTGATGATTTTGAAGGCGATACGGACGAGAATGTGCCGGCTGAAGATGACAATACGGCAGACAACAGGGACGAGGCAGAGTCAATGTTTGAAGCAGAGGAGGAGTCTATGGTTGATACATCGTTGGGAGTCCTTGGGGAGGAATCCGAGGGAGAAGGAATCGAAGGCGATGAAGTTATTATAGACCCCTCATATTCAGCTACAGGAATATATGCCGATTTTTTTGCTATAGATTGCGACGAAAAAGCTTCAGCTTTTCAAAAGGAGCTTGCTGCCTTTGAAGATAACATTTCCTATCTTGAGGGCAGAGAAAATATGGGCTTGGCTATGGCGTGGATGCTTCACATAAAGGGAGAGGACAGCTATTTCCACACCGCAATAGAGTTTCCCGAAGGGCAGGAGTTTGTCGTGGACGGAACCGGTGGTTATGTCAAGGACGGTATGTATTACTGCGTTATGAGCTATTATCAGGTTCTTGAGTATGCATCCAATGGCTATAAATGTCTTTTTGTGGGCAGTGGTCTTGGCAACGATGAGGAAATGAGCGTCGCCGATAAATACGGCATAGAGATTTTCTGTCAACTATACGGTGATATGTTGGTGGCCGAAACAGCAACGCCCTATTAAATTTGCATAAAAAATCCGAGGTGCTTATGTGCGTAACGCACAAACACCTCGGTCTTTTTGTCGGGTCCCCAAAGAAGCAGTCAGTCTTCTTGGGGTGATTTTATTTTTTATCTTCCATTAGCTCTTCCATAAGCCTTGCGGCGGTTTCCACAAATCGTACGCATGGACGTGCTTTGTAAAACTCCGCATCTCTTTTGGTGGGGATGGGGGAGGGCACCTCGCTTGCAATCTTAAGCAAATCTCTGCAAATAATAGTGCCGTGCTCTGCAGTAAACTTTGCTGCAAGCTTTTGTATCAGCTCGTAGTGCTCCCTTTTCTTTTCGTCATCGTTATAATCATAGCCGTAAAGAGCGCCTGCTACCATAAACATTCCGCTAACGGCACCGCAAACCTCACGCAGTCTGCCCATCCCGCCGCCAAATGACGAAGCAAGTCTTAAGGCGTAAACCTCGTCAAACCCCATTTTGTCCGCAAAAGCGGCAAACACAGCCTGTGCACAGTTAGCATCGTTAACAAAAAGCTCACAAGCTTTATCAGCATATCTACCCATAATTATTCTTTGCCTTTTTCTTCAATAAGGTCGGTAAGAGCATCAAGCCAGTCGCCTTCAAACAGCTCTATCATCCCCTTGTCGCAGGCGGCGGCAAGCTTGGAATCTATGGGTATTTCAGCCACGTCATAAATGCCGTGGTCGGCAGCAACCTGCTTGATGTGGCTGTCGCCGTATATACGGTGCTTGCTTTGGCAGTCGGGACATTTAAAGTATGACATATTCTCAACCACGCCTAAAATCGGTATATTCATAAGCTCTGCCATTTTAACGGCTTTTTCAACTATAACCGAAACCAACTCTTGGGGGGATGCAACAATTACAATCCCTTTTACAGGCAAGGACTGGAATACTGTAAGGGGAACGTCGCCCGTTCCGGGAGGCATATCAACAAACATAAAGTCAACATCGCCCCAAACAACATCCGTCCAGAATTGGGTAACGGTGCCTGCAATAACGGGACCTCTCCAAACAACGGGGTCGCTTTCGTTTTCAAGCAGATAGTTAAGAGACATAAGCTTTATGCCGGTTTTACTTACAACGGGGAATATGCCCGCATCGCTACCCTCGGCGCGTTCCTTTGAGGTGCCGAAAGCGCGGGGGATGGAGGGACCTGTAATATCAGCGTCAAGTACTGCGGTCTCATATCCACGGCGGCGCATATTAACGGAAAGCAGAGTAGTAACCAAAGATTTACCTACACCGCCCTTACCGCTTACAACCGCAATAACATTTTTAACGGCAGAAAGCGGATTTTCTTTAGCCAGCAAGCTTTCCTTGCTGCGTGAAGAGCAGTTTGCACTGCAGGTTGAACAATCGTGTGTGCATTCACTCATTTTTATAATCAAGCCTCGCTTTTGTATATTCAGCGCACAAATGCGCTAATGTGTATTTTATACCCCTTTTTTGCTTATGTCAATAGCTTTTGCTTTTTTAGGGTAAACAATTCGTTTTTTGTTGCGTTATGTATACGTTTTGTTGTTTCGTGGCTATATTTACAATTTAGACACAATTTTGGTGTTGCAAAAAAAGCAAAACGTGTTATACTACAATGGGCTTGGATGGGACTTATATAATAAATAGGAAAATTTCTGCCCGAATTTATCACCGCTTTCGTTCGGATTTCGCAAATGCGTGTTCGACTGAGCCATATACAAAATTTAAAAAATTTAAGAAAGAGGTATTGTATGCAATTATTCTTAATTCTCGTTCTTTTTGCAGCAGTACTTGCCATCTCTTACGCAGCTTTCAGCTTTGCTAAGGTTAAGAAGATGGACGAAGGTACTGACAGAATGAAGGAAATTGCCGGCGCTATCAGAACCGGTGCAAATGCGTTCCTTAACTACGAAATGAAAGTTATCATTATTGTAGCATTGGCAGTTGCTTTCCTTCTCGCTCTTCTCATATCCTGGCAGGCAGGTATTGCTTTCATCATCGGTGCTACCATGAGTGAATCTGCAGGCTTTATAGGTATGAAGATAGCTACATATGCAAACGTTCGTGTTGCTAATAAAGCACGTGAAACCAAGAATCTTGGTGAAACCCTTAAAGTTGCTTTCCGTGGCGGCTCCGTAATGGGCCTTTGCGTTGGCGGTTTCGCTCTTCTCGGTATCGTTATAGTTTACTTCGTATTCGGTATCGTTGGCGACCAGCTCGGTCTTATTATCGGCAACTCTCCTAATTTTGAGGTGCAGAACAGCTTGCTAAGCAAGTTTGTTGATGGCTACAACATGCCTACAACCTTTACCATGACCCTCTCCGGTTACGCTCTCGGTTGTTCCGTTATCGCAATCTTCAACCGTATCGGCGGCGGTATCTATACCAAGGCTGCTGATATGGGTGCAGACCTTGTGGGTAAGACCGAAGCTCACATTCCCGAAGATGACCCCCGTAACCCCGCTACTATCGCTGACAATGTAGGCGACAACGTTGGTGACGTTGCAGGTCTCGGCTCCGACCTTCTTGAAAGTTATGTAAGCTCCATCCTCGCTTCCGTAATTCTCGCTATCGAGCTCTTTACTAAAAAGGCGTTCAACAACGCAGGTATCGAAAATGCTTTCGGTACTAACGTTATAGAAAAGCTTTCTTATTTCCCCATCGCACTTGCAGGTGTTGGTCTTATAGCTTGCGTACTCGGTGTTGCTTCCTTGCTTATCAAGAAGAAGCTTTCCGACAGCCCCCACAAGGAACTTAACTTTGCTACCTGGATTTCTGCAGGTATCGCAATAGTTGGCGCTTTCGGTCTCAGCTACTTCTTCTTCGGCGACATAAAGACCGACGCAGTTGACTCTCTCAATGCATTCAAACAGATAGAATTCTCTTGCGGTTGGGTTTCCCCTGCTATCGCAGCAGTTTGCGGTATTGCTTCCGGTATAATCGTTGGTATCATCGCGGAAAGATACACCAGCGCAGACTATAAGCACACAAAGCGTGTTTCCGCAGCTTCTGTTGAAGGTCCCGCTCTTAACATTACTCAGGGTCTTGCACTTGGTATGCGCTCCTGCGTTGCTCCCTGTATAGTTCTCGGTATTGCAATTTACGCTTCTTATATGGTTTGCGGTATGTACGGTGTTGCTCTTGCAGCTCTCGGTATGCTTTCCTTCGTTGCTACCACCGTTTCCGTTGACACCTACGGTCCTATCTCCGATAACGCAGGCGGTATCGCTGAAATGAGCGGTCTTGATAAGGACGTTAGAAAGATTACCGACCACCTGGACTCTGTTGGTAACACCACCGCTGCTATCGGTAAGGGCTTTGCTATAGGTTCTGCTGCACTTGCGGCACTCTCTATGATGTCTTCTTACCTCTTCGCGGCAAACCCCAAACCTTACGACAACTTCCTTGCTGATGTTGTTGATAAGATCTCTCTCAACATAATCAATCCTCTTACACTTGCAGGTGCTATCGCAGGTGCGGCGCTTCCTTTCCTCTTCTCCGGTATGCTTATTGACGCAGTTGCAAAGGCAGCAAGAAAGATGGTTGAAGAAGTTCGCCGTCAGTTCAGAGAAATCAAGGGTCTTCTTCAGGGCGAAGTTCTCCCCGACTACAAAACTTGTATCGAGATTTCTTCCAAGGGCGCAATTAAGGAAATGCGTGTTCCCGCAGTTCTTGCTATCGCAGTTCCCGTAGCTTGCGGCTTCATCTTCGGTGCAAAATTCGTTGCAGGCCTTCTCATCGGCTCCACCCTTTCCGCTATAATGCTCGCTATCTTCACAGGTAACGCAGGCGGCGCTTGGGACAACGCTAAGAAGTATATCGAAACCGGCGCAATCCAAGGCCACGGCAAGGGTTCTCCCGCACACGATGCCGCTGTTGTAGGCGACACCGTTGGTGACCCTCTTAAGGATACCGTTGGTCCCTGCCTTGATATATTCATCAAGATCATGTCCACAATAGCTCTTGTAACCGTTGTTGTTTTCCGTGACAATAACATACTTAGCTGGATTGAAAGCCTTATTAAATAATAGCTTTTAATTACCCCAAGAAGTCTGACGATTTCTTGGGGACCCCGCAAACAAAGCCGCTCCTCTCTGAAAAGGGGAGCGGCTTTTTCTTGACAAAAACGCTGTATTTATGTATACTTTACTTAATAAGTAAAAAGAGGAGATTCTTATGTTAAATATAGGTTTAAAAGCAGACCATACTGTAAAGTTTCCACATGGCTCTTCCGCTGCCGCCCTGCTCCGCGGCCCTTTTCCTGTTTTTGCATCTCCTGCTTTG
>JAZSIW010000069.1:0-22382 GCA_045534025.1 Eubacteriales bacterium
GGAAAGGTCCTTCTTATGTGTAAGTGTGTGACCCTTACCAAACAGAATCTCCACGTGTTCAGCGGTGAGATGTACGTGTCTGGCAGAAGTCTCGGCAATGATTTTTTCAGCCATAGCGTTTATGATGTTCTCTAAAAGAAAACATCTTCCTCCTTATACAATAATTTATCACTACGCTATTATACAACAAAACAAAGCGCATTTCAAGATTAAATGTTGACTTTTCTGATTTTTTATATATAATGTAAATTAGTACATAATGCCATAATGCGATATTATAAGCAAAATTACCGAAAGGATTGGAAATATACTATGGAAATTACCTTTGCAGACAGATGTAAAGATTTAAAACCTTCCGCTATAAGAGAGCTTTTTAAGAAAATATCGGTTGAGGGTGCGATAACCTTTTCCGCAGGCAGCCCCTCTCCTTTGTCTTTTCCCGTAGAGGAGTTTGCGACCATAGCGGCAGATATATTTAAAAACGATTCTACTAACGCCCTGCAGTACAGCGTTACCGAGGGGTATCCCAAGCTTAGAAAGCAGATAGCCGACCGTCTTAAGGAGCGCTTCTACGTTGGTGCGGATTACGATGACCTTATTATCACCACAGGCGGTCAGCAGGCAATAGACCTTACAGCAAAGGCGCTTTGCAACGAAGGCGATGTGGTAATATGTGAAAATCCCAGCTTTATCGGTGCCCTTAACGCATTCCGTGCATATAACCTTAAGCTTGTGGGCGTTGATATGGATGACGACGGTATTAACGTGGAGAAGCTTGAGAAAGCACTTAAGGAAAACAAAAACGTTAAGCTGATATATCTTATCCCCACATTCCAGAATCCTACGGGTATAACTATGCCTCTTAAGAAGCGCAAGGCGGTTTTGGAGCTTGCTCAGAAGTACAACGTTTTCATACTTGAGGACGACCCTTATGTTGAGCTTCGTTTTACCGGAGTGCCCGAGCCTGAGATTAAAAGTCTTGACACCGACGGCAGGGTAATATACTGCGGCTCCTTCTCAAAGATACTTTCCGCAGGCATGCGTCTCGGCTACCTTTGTGCACACAAGGATATCGTTAACAAGGCGATAGTACTTAAGCAGGTTTGTGATACTCATACCAATATACTCAGCCAGATGTTGGCTTCTCGTTTTATGGAAGAGTATAATCTTGATGCGCACATCAAGCAGATAAAGGACCTTTACCGTTCCAGGTGTTCTCTTATGCTTTACTGTATCAACCAGTGCTTCCCCGACTGTGTAAAGCACACCATACCCGAAGGCGGTATGTTTATTTGGGCAACCCTGCCCGAAGGCTACGATGCGGCTGAGTTTGCCAAGAAGGCCATGGAGCATAAGATAGCCATTGTTTCCGGTGCTACATTCCTTGCTGATCCCAATCAAAAGAGCAACGCTTTGCGTCTTAATTTCTCCACACCCTCTGATGAGGATATTGTGGAAGGTATTAAGCGTTTGGGTGACTTACTTAAAGAAGAGTTAAAATAAACCTAGTATAATTGAAAAAGGCGGTTTTGTAATGGACGCTAACATAAATAATGCAGAAGTAAAAAAGAAGACTATATTTTCGGGCATACAGCCCTCGGGCAATTTGACCATAGGTAACTATTTGGGCGCCCTTAAAAATTGGGTCGGCTTGCAGAAGGACTATAACTGTCTGTTCTGCTCCGTGGATATGCACTCCATAACGGTAAGACAGACCCCTGCGGAGCTTCGCCGCAGAAGTGTGGAGACGCTTGCCCTTTATATGGCGGCAGGTATTGACCCGGAGGAGAACATACTGTTTATCCAAAGCCACGTACCCGCCCATGCGGAGCTTGCTTGGGTGCTTAACTGCTATACCATGTTTGGCGAGCTTTCCAGAATGACGCAGTTTAAGGAAAAATCCCAGCGACACTCCGAAAACATAAATGCAGGTCTGTTTACCTATCCTGCCCTTATGGCGGCAGATATATTGCTGTATCAAACGGATTAGGTACCCGTAGGCCTTGACCAGAACCAGCACCAAGAGCTTACAAGGGATATAGCAAACCGCTTTAACGGCGTTTACGGCGATACCTTTACCGTACCTGAACCTTATATACAGAAGATAGGTATGAAGATAATGTCTCTTACCGAGCCTGAAAAGAAGATGAGCAAGTCTGACCTTTCCGGCGGCAGTGTGGGCATACTTGATAAGCGTGACGATATAGTGCGCAAGATAAAGCGTGCTGTTACCGACAGCGGCAGTGAGGTAAGATACTCTGAGGATAAGCCCGGCGTAAGCAACTTGCTTACCATTTACTGCGCATTTACGGGCAAGACCATAGAAGAAGCCGAAAAAGAATTTGACGGTCAGGGCTACGGCACTTTTAAGGCGGCCGTTGCGGAGGTTTGCGCGGATTCTCTCGGCGTTTTGCAGGACAGATATAACGAAATCCTTAAGGATAAGGATTATCTTAACACCATGCTTAAGAACAATGCAGAGCGTGCCGCATATCTTGCACGCAAGACCTTAAGCAAAGTGTACAGGAAGATAGGTTTTTACCAGCCTAAATAATTGAAAGAGAGGGCACACACCCTTGGCGAAGAAGATACAGAAGAAAGATTACGATGCACAAAGCATAACCTCCTTAAAAGGTGCGGACAGGGTGCGCAAGCGTCCTGCTGTAATATTCGGCTCCGACGGTTTGGAGGGCTGCGAGCATTCGTTTTTTGAAATACTTTCCAACTCCATAGACGAAGCACGTGAAGGTTACGGAAACACCATAAACATAACCGTGTTCAAGGACCACACCATGCAGGTGGAGGACTTTGGCAGAGGTGTGCCTCTTGATTGGAACGAAAAAGAACAGCGCTATAATTGGTAGCTTGTTTACTGCGATCTGTACGCAGGCGGTAAATACGAGAATAACGACGGCGGTGCCTACGAGTACTCCTTGGGACTTAACGGCCTTGGCGCTTGTGCTACTCAGTGTGCTTCGGAGTTTATGGAGGTTACTGCCTATACGGGCGGTATAAAGTATTCGATAAGCTTTCAAAAGGGCGAGCCTGCAACAGAGCTTATAAAGGAAGAATGCCCAAAGAACAAGCGAGGTACCGTTGTTCGTTGGAAGAGCGACAGGGAAGTGTTTACGGATATAAACATCAGCCGTGAATTTTTCAGCGACTGCCTTAAAAAGCAGGCGGTTGTAAACAGCGGTCTTACTCTTAACCTTAAGTGGCAAAACCCCGACGGCAGTTACGATACCGAAAGCTATTGCTACGAAAAAGGTATAGAGGGTTATATAGAAGAGCTTGTGGGTGTTAATTACCTCAGCGCACCCGTTTCCTATTCCGCAGAGCGTGTAGGTAGGGACAGAGAAGACAAAAGCGACTATAAGCTTAAGATGGAGTTCTCTTTTTGTTTCTCCAATGACGTTAACCTTATAGAGTATTATCATAACTCTTCTTTTCTACAGCACGGCGGTTCTCCCGATAAGGCGGCACGTCTTGCCTTTGCAGGCAGTGTGGATACCTATCTGAGAAACAACGGAAAATATAATAAAAACGAGTCTAAGATTACCTTTGCGGACGTAGAGGACTCGCTTGTTTTGGTGGTAAGTTCTTTTTCCACTCAAACATCCTACGAAAATCAAACCAAAAAGGCTATAACCAACGAGTTTATATACAAGGCGATGACCGAGTTTTTCCGTCAAAGTATAGAGGTGTATTTTGCGGAAAACCGTACGGATGCAGATAAAATCTGCCAGCAGATTTTGGTTAACAAGCGCAGCCGCGAGTCAGCGGAGAGTATGCGTGTAAAGACCAAAACAAAGCTTACCGCACCTCTTGATATAAACAACTCTGTTGAGAAATTTGCGGGCTGTCGCAGTCGCGACCCCGAAAAGTGCGAACTTTATATAGTAGAAGGCGACTCTGCAATGACAAGCTGTAAGCTTGCAAGAAATGCAGAGTTTCAGGCAATAATCCCCGTAAGGGGTAAGACCCTCAACTGCCTTAAAGCAGGCTACGACCGCATATTCAAAAGCGATATAATAATGGACTTAATCAAGGTCATAGGTTGCGGTGTGGAGATTAAGGGCGGTAAACACGCAAAAGGCGTTCCCGGCTTTGATTATGAAGCGTTGCGTTGGAATAAGATAATTCTTTGTACCGATGCCGATGAGGACGGATTTCAGATACGTACACTGCTGCTGACGATGTTTTACAGCCTGCTCCCTACGCTTATAGAAAAGGGAAGAGTTTACATTGCGGAAACTCCGCTTTATGAGATAACCGCAGGCGGTAAGACATATTTTGCATACAGCGAAGCGGAAAAGACCAAAATTCTTGAAGACCTTGGCAATGTTCGTTTTACCCTTCAGCGTTCTAAAGGCCTGGGTGAAAACGAGCCTGAAATGATGTCTCTTACAACGATGGCACCTGCTACTCGCAGGCTTATAAGAATAATGCCTGAGGATAAGGACAAAACTTTTGAAATGTTTGATGTACTTCTGGGCGATAATATTGAAGCCAGAAAAGAGTTTATTTCAAAATTTGGCAGTAAGTACGTAGACCTTGCCGATATTTGATTTGCTTAAAAACAAAGCGGAGGACAACAAAGGATGGCGAAAAAGAAACAGTCCGTTGTTGCAGATGTGCCTGCGGCACCTGCGACGGAGCGTCATATAACGGATATACTTGAATCAAATTATATGCCCTACGCTATGAGCGTTATAATTTCAAGGGCTATACCTGCTATTGACGGATTTAAGCCCAGTCATAGAAAATTGTTGTACACAATGTATAAAATGGGGCTTTTGAAGGGACCCACCATTAAGTCGGCCAAAATAGCCGGCGCAACCATGACTCTTAATCCGCATGGCGATGCTTCTATTTATGAAACAATGGTGCGTCTTACAACAGGTAAGGGAACTTTGCTTCATCCTTTTGTGGAGTCTAAGGGCAGTTTCGGCAAACATTATTCCGATTCTCCTCCTGCGGCTTCCCGTTATACCGAGGCAAAGCTTGCAAAGATAAGCGAGGAAATATTCGGCGGCATCGATAAGGATGCGGTTGACTTTGTTCCCAACTACGATAATACCGAAACAGAACCCACAATACTTCCTACCGCTTTTCCCAACATTCTTGTATCTCCAAATATGGGTATTGCGGTAAGTCTTGCAAGCAATATTTGTTCCTTTAATCTTAACGAAATATGCGATGCTACCATTGCATATCTTAAAAACGGCACAATAAGCACTTGGGAATTACTTGATATTATTAAAGCTCCGGATTTTACAACCGGCGGTCTTTTGGTGTATAACAGAGAGCAATTGGCAAGTATTTACGAAACCGGCAGAGGCAGGGTAAAGATAAGGGCAAAGTATGAATATATCAAGAGCGAAAACCTTATTGAGATAACCGAAATACCCTATACCACTACCGGCGAAAAAATAATAGCTTCCATCATCAGCCTTGTAAAGGAAGGTAAAATAAAGGAAATATCCGATATCCGTGATGAAATAGACATAAGCGGTCTCAAGATTACCATCGACTTAAAGCGAGGTGCAGACCACGAAAAACTTATGGCAAGGTTGTTTAAATCCACCCCTTTGGAAGATAGCTTTGCCTGCAATTTTAATATCCTTATAGGTAATGTTCCTCAAACAATGGGCATTCCCGCAATACTTGAGGAGTGGGTTGCATTCCGTACGGAATGCCTCCGCCGTAATTTTGCTTACGATCTTAACAAGAAGAGCGATAAGCTACACCTGCTTTACGGTCTGCGTGAGATACTTTTGGATATCGATAAAGCAATAAGGATAGTAAGAAAGACCGAGAAGGATGAGGATGTTGTTCCCAATTTGATGAAGGGATTCAATATTGATAAGATTCAGGCGGAGTATGTTGCGGAGATTAAACTGCGCAACCTCAACAAAGACTATATTTTAAAGCGTATAGACGAAATTGATGAGTTGGAAAAGGAAATAGCCCGTCTTGAAGTTATTGTGGGCAGTGACAGGCTTATACATGACGAAATAATAAGTCAGTTGGAAGCAATAAAGAAGAAGTACGGTATGCCCAGAAAGACTGTGCTTGTATATGAGGACGAGATAGATGATACCTCTATCATTAATGAGGTTGAGGACTATCCCGCAACGGTGTTCCTTACAAAGGAGGGCTTCTTTAAGAAGTGCTTGCCTGCGTCTCTTCGTGTAAGCAACGCTCATAAGCTTAAGGAGGGGGACGAGTTGTATCAAAGCTTTGAAACCTCCAACACGGCGGATCTTTTATTCTTTACGGATCGTGCACAGCTTTATAAGGCTAAACTTGACAATTTTGATTCCTGTAAGGCATCTGCCCTTGGCGATTATATTCCTTCCGTCCTTGGCTTTGACGAGGGAGAAAAGGTTGTATGTATGCTTGTAACCAAGGACTATACCGAGCAAATGGCGCTTTTCTTTGAAAACGGCAAGGCGGTTAAACTTCCTATATCTGTGTATCAGACTAAAACAAACAGAAAACGCCTTTCCGGTGCATTCTTTGAAAAATCTCCCCTTGTTGCGGCATTTACAGTTGCAGGGGGAACAGAGTATCTTGTAACCTCCAACGCCTCCAAAGCGTTGCTTATTAACGAAAATCAACTTTGTGAAAAAACCACCCGCACATCTTCCGGTGCAACGGTATTTACCTTGCGGAGAGGGCAACTTATCAACAGTGTTACCGTTTACGGTGTCGAGGGCGGCATAAAGCTTGATAACGAAAAGAAATACAGAAAGACATCTTTGCCTGCGGCAGGGGTAACGTACGAAACCTTTAAGCAGGAGACCTTGCTGTAAAAACGTTTTTCTTTTACATTTTGTTCAGGAGTATTTATGTTTAACAACGCAAAAATGAAATATGCGGCATTGTTTTTGGCGGCGGTGCTTTTGCCTCCGTTTGTGGCGGTGTATGTTGATATATCGGGACTTTTGCCTATCGCCCTTGTGTCTTCCGTAATATTAGGGGTACTTACGGCAAGCGCCCCATTGCCCTTGGCATTGGCCGTCCCCGTAGGTCTTTACGCATGGGGTTATATATTATTCGGTGATTTTTTATCGCCCGTAACACCTTTGGTGTTTTTGCCCGCAGGTTTTATTGCAGGTTTGTGCATGCGCCGCAAATGTTCGCGAAGATTAACTGTTGCCTTGACCTCGGCAGGCTTTTTAATAAGCTTAGCGGCAGAGTTTGCGATTATCACATATTCTCTTTGCGGGAGCTTGTCTGCGTGGGCGTTGGAAGCTACCTATAACGAGCTGTATGTTTTTTTCACTAACGCTGCATATAACAACATCTATAATGTTTTAAATGCCAATGCCAAAAATTACGGTCTTGCAGAATCTGATGTAGCTTTATACACAGTTACGTACATCAGGTCGTACAGACCTATGTTTTTCGGTACGGTGTTGCTTATATGCAACATAGTCGCTTATATTTTTACAGCGGTCTCAAAGCGTATTTTGAAGTATTTGGATACAGAAAAGTATAACAGCCTTCCGGGCATTAACGGAAATTGGGAGTTTGTGCTTTCAAAAAGCTCTGCAACGGTATTTATTGTTTGCTATATTTGCCTGTTTTTAGGCGGCGATACTTTGAGCTTGCCGCAAGCCTCTGCTTTTTATGCGGTTATGCTTGCAATAGTGGGCGGTGTTTTTCTTATGGCTTTTCGTACACTGCGCAGCAAGTTGCGTATCAGCAGCTCTAATTTGGTAATTACAGGGGTAATTCTGCTGTTGTTTTTCAGCGGTTCTATTTTAGATATAGTTACAATTATACTTGCAATAATCGGTCTTTCCGCAACCTTTAAACAAGACAGGAATAAGGAGGGTGAAAAGCGTTGAAAAGAATAAAGTTTTTTGTAAAAGAAAACAAAGATACGGTAATAGCCGTAGCGTTGCTGTTTTTCTTTTCCGCTGTAGCTTTTCTTGCTTCCCAATTGTGGTTTGCGGTGCCCATACTTGTTGTCGGCGTTGGTTATTGCGCTTATTTATATTATCGTTTTAACGCTAAATACAGAAACGCTCCTGTCGATTCAGAGGATGCAATGGCATCTTTGACGGTTGATGTGCTTACAAGATTGGGCTTGCCTATAGTTATGATTTCCGCAGACGACAGCATAACATGGTACAACAAGTCTTTTGCGGATAATAAGGAATACTTTGGTGCTGTAAAATACGGTCAAAGCAGTAAAGAGCTTTGTGGTGGGGCCATAAGTTATGCAGCGCTTAAAAAGGTGAAAACCAGGTACGATATTAAGGTTGGCGGCAAGGTCTTCAGTGTGCATCCTGTAGAAGTTGCTACCTTGGGTTCGAACTATTATCTTGCAATATTTGTTGATGCTTCCGATAAAGTACAACTTGAAAGCTTGCTTAAAAACCGCAATGTGGTTGTTGGTTATGCGGCGGTCGACAACGCTGCGGAGATATCTTCTTACTTGCAAGACAGCTACCGTTCTTTGGTTGCAAAGGCTTATTCCGAACTGCACAATTGGGTTACAAGCATGGGCGGCATAGTCCGTGAGTACGACCGTGATAAGTATATAATTTTTGTTGATGAAGAAAATTTTGCTCCTAATATCGGTAAAAAATTTGAAATATTGGAGAAAATCAACAACGCTGTCGCAGGGAACAGTAACCGTCTTACTTTATCTATGAGCTTTGCGCGAATGCAAGGCACTCTTGCTGAAAAAGAAGCGGCGGCAAAAAGCGCGCTGGATTACGCCTTTCAAAGGGGCGGTGCGCAGGTTATTGTTAAAACGGAGACAGGCAGTACCTCCTACGGCGGACAGATTAAAGCTATGGAACGTACGACAAAAATCAAGTCAAGGGTTACGGCGGACAGACTGAAAGAGCTTATGCTTTCTTCAACAAATGTTATTGTGATGGGGCATAAAAATATCGACGTTGACGCAATAGCTTCTGCTTGTGCTGTTGCGCGTTTTGCAATGGAGCTTCAACGTCCCGTAAACATAGTTATAAATGCAAAAGATAAGGCACTGGAGCCTGCTTTGAATTTGCTTAACGGACTTGATGAATACGAAAATGTGTTTGTTGACCATGTAAGAGGGCAGGAGCTTTTGGGCCCTGACTCGCTTGTGATTATTGTGGATGTCAGCAATCCCATAATTTTTGAGGCGATTGATATATACAAAAATGCCCAAAGCGTGGCAATAATCGATCACCATGTGCAGACCAACGAATTTGAGGTAACACCTTTGCTTCAATACATCGACCCTACGGCATCTTCCGCATCAGAACTTATGTGCGAAATATTGGAGCAAGCATTGCCGCGTTCCGTGTTGAAATCCGGCGAGGCGGAACTTTTGTATGCCGGCATTATGCTGGATACACAAAAACTTACACGCAACATGGGTGTACGAACCTTTGGCGCTGCAATGTATCTTCGCTTGGATGCAAAGATGCTTGCTAAGGCGCAGGCGCTGTTTAAGCCCGATATAAGAGAATATACAAAGCAGGCTGTATTTAGAAAAAACACTGTTTTATATAAGGACTGTATAGGCATATCTTACTACGATGGCGATGTGTTGCCCGAAAATCACCTGATGGCATCCATAGCAGCAGACGGTATGCTTGGTATTTCTTCTGTCAAAGCATCGTTTGCTTTGTGTACTGTGGGTAACAACGTGCACATTTCCGGTCGTTCCGACGGTAGCATAAATGTTGCGCTTATCCTTGAAAAGCTTGGCGGCGGCGGTCGTTTTGAGGCTGCTGCTACAGTTATGAAGGAGACTACAATGAGGCAGGCCAGAGAACGCCTGAATATTGCCATAGATGAGCATTTCAATGAAAAGAACGGTACAGGAGGTAGTTTATAATGAAGGTTGTATTGCTTGCAGATGTTAAGGGGCAAGGAAAAAAAGGAGAGCTTGTTAATGTATCCGACGGCTACGCCCGCAATTTTCTGTTTCCAAAGAAACTTGCCATGGAAGCTAACGCAAAAATACTTAACGAGATAAAAAACAAGAATGAAGCAGAAATGTTTAAAAAGGCAGAGGATAAAAAAGCAGCCCTTGCTCTTTCAGAAAAACTTAAAGATGTGGTGGTAAAATTCAAGTCCACAGGTGGCACAGACGGTAAGCTTTACGGTGCAGTAACCGCTAAGGATATCTCTGATAAACTTTCTGCTGACCATGGTATAAGCATAGACAAAAGAAAAATCGTTATTTCCGACAACATTAAATCTGTTGGTGAGTACATACTTGATGTAAAGCTCTACCCTGAAATAAGCGCAAAGCTTAAGGTTGTTGTGGAAGCGTAAATTCCCTAAAGAAAGGGTGCCTGTAATTCTTTGGCACAAAACGGTGAAGCTATGGCGGACAATCTTACCATACGCCAAATGCCCTACTCCTTAGAGGCGGAGCAGGCGCTTTTGGGTGCCGTAATTTCCGATGCGGAAAAGTTAAATGAGGTTCCGTTTTTAAAAACAGCCGATTTTTATTTGTCACAGCACCAAACCATATACTCTATTTTGACGGATATGTATCGCCAAAGCAAGCGCATAGACATGGTCACTCTTCTTGATGAGCTTGGCAAGGCAGAGGCTCTTAAAGGAACGGATTTGGTTAAGTATATAAAACTGTTGGTGGAGTCTGCGGCGTTTTCTTCCAATATAGAGGAGCATGCAAAGATAATACGTGACAAGGCGGTATTGCGCACATTAATTGATGTTTCGCAGGGAATAACCGAAGATGCATATTCTGCCGCTGAAGATGTGGATATCATTGTCGGAAACGCAGAACAGCGTATATATGATATTTCAAACAGCAAGTATACAGAGGGTTTTTCGCATATATCCGAAGCCATAAAAGAAGATCTCGATATCCTTGACCGCAGAGCGAATGACCCTGAAAGCCTTATGGGTGTTTCTTCTCATTATAAGGAACTTGATAATATCCTTCGCCTTGGCAAAGGGGACCTTATCATTGTAGGTGGCAGACCGGGTATGGGTAAAACCACATTTGCCATGAATATTGGCACAAATGTGGCAAAAACACCGCTTAAAGACGGCACAATGCCTGAGGTTGTGGTTTTCTCTTTGGAGATGACAAAGCAACAGTTGGCAGAACGCATCTTGTCTTCAGAGGCTTTGGTGGACAGCAACTCCTTGATGAAAGGGAGCATTACTACCGAAATGTGGAAGAAGCTGGCGGATGCTGCAGGCAGACTTTCCAAAACGCAACTTTTGCTTGATGAAAGCTCAAACATAACCGTGACGGAGATGAAGGCCAAGCTTCGCAGACTTAAGAATTTAGGACTTGTAATAATAGACTATCTACAGCTTATGCATTCTGAAAGGCATACCGATAACCGTGTGCTTGAAATCGGTAATATTACCCGCGACCTTAAGCTTATGGCAAAGGATTTAGGCGTGCCCGTTATTCTTTGCTCACAGCTTAGAAGAGAGTCTAATGCAACCTCAAAGCCGGGAGAACGCATGCCTCAAATATCAGACCTTAGAGACTCGGGTGCGATAGAGCAGGACGCCGATGCTGTAATACTGTTACACCGTGACGATTATTACGGCGCAAACGATAGCGACGGTGGCATCCCCGTAGCAAAGGCCATAGTTGCCAAAAACAGACACGGCGCTCCCGGTACGGTAAGTCTTTCGTGGTACGGTTCTTATTTCAAGTTTGTTTCTGTTGAAACAAGGTATGAAGACAAATAAATGAGTGTTATACAAAGCTTTGAAAAAAACGTAGCGGAATATTTGCGCAGCTTTAATATTCCGCTAAAGGATAAAAAAATACTTGTCGCTCTGTCCGGCGGCGCGGATTCGGTTTCGCTTTTGCTTGTACTTGCAAAGCTTGGCAAAACTTTTGGATTTTCTGTTTGTGCAGTGCATGTAAATCACGGCATTCGAGGTGAGGAAGCCCTGCATGACGAGAACTTTTGTATTAGCCTTTGCAATGGTAAAAATATAAATTTGGCTGTGTATCATGCAGACATACCTGCAATAGCGATACAGCGTAAGCAAAGCCTTGAAAGTTGCGGCAGGGATTATCGATATGGCGTGTTCCAAGCCTATTGCAACGAAAACTGCGTTGATTATGTGGCAACCGCTCACAACGCTAACGATAATGCCGAAACCGTGCTTTATAATCTTTTAAGGGGCAGCGGCAGCGAAGGACTTTGCGGTATTCCCAAAACAAGAGGCAACATTATCAGGCCTTTGCTTGGCATGGGACGAAAAGACATAGAAGCCTATCTTAGCGCTTTGGGGCAGGACTACGTTACGGACGGCACCAACAGCGATAATTGTTATACACGTAATTATATACGCAATGTTGTTTTGCCTGCTTGCAAAAATGTTAACAGCGACGCTATTAACGCAATCAACCGCGCTTCTTTGGCAGTGGGCGAAGATTGTGCGTATCTGAACGGTGTTGCGGAAAAAGCAGAAAAAGACGGAAATTTGCTCACTATGCCTTCGGCATTGCAAAGCAGGATAATAAAAAATAAATACAAAAGGCTTTTTGACGGCAGTCTGGAAGGCGTGCATATTAATGCAATAAAAAACGCTTTAAGCAGCACGGAAACAAAGCATATAGCTCTTCCAAACGGTATAACGGCCGTGGTTTGCCGTGGCAAGCTTAGTTTTGACAGCGGCGAATCGTTACCTGTTATTGAAGAAAAGGCGTTGCTTTTTGGGAATAATGAAGTTGCCGAGGGATGTGTGAGCATATTCGTTGGCACCAATGGAAATGCAGGCGTGCGTATAAAGAAGGATGCCGTGTGCGGAAGCTTGTTCGTCAGATCGAGAAAAGAGGGCGACAAGGTTTGCGTCCGTAAAATTAACCGCAGTATAAAAAAATGCTTTATAGATAAAAAGATTTCGCCCTCGCTTAGGGATTTAATACCTATTGTATGCGATGAAAAGGGTATAATATATGTGCCCTATATCGGTGTTGCCGACAGAGTATACCCCAAAAGCGGTGAAGCGTATTTATCGATTTGCGTCACAATAGATGAAAGGTTTGGTTTATTAAAAGATGAAAAAGAGTAAGAACGTCTTTTTATGGATTGCGATATTTATTGTTGTTATAATTGCCGCAACCTATATGTTTGACACCACCGGTGAAGAGCTTGTTTACAGCGACGTTTTGGAAATAATCGAAAAAGGTCAGTCTCCCGACGGTAAAAAAATAGAGCTTGTAACAATTGATGAGGGCGGAAACGTTGTAATTAATTACGAGAACAAAGCTTACACTTCCTATCGTCTTAAAGATTGGACTGTATTTTACGAGGATGTAAAGGCTACCTTACAAGAAAACAATATCAAATTCAATATAGAAGCACCTACCACCTTGCCTTGGTGGTTCCCCGTGCTTGCTTACGGTGGCATCATAGTTCTTCTTGTAATACTTTGGCGTAGCTTTATTTCCCGCGCTTCTTCTAAGGAAGGACTTGGCGGCGGCGGTGGATTTGGCGGCAGAATGAACTCCTTTGCCAAAGCCAAGACCAAGCTGGGTGCAGACGAAAAAAATAAGGTGTACTTTAAAGATGTTGCCGGTGCGGATGAAGAAAAGGAAGAACTTCAGGAGATAGTTGACTTCCTCAAAAACCCTCAAAAGTACACAAGTTTGGGCGCACGCATCCCCAAGGGTGTACTTCTCGTTGGCGCACCCGGTACAGGTAAGACTTTGCTTGCCAAAGCCGTTGCAGGCGAGGCGGGCGTGCCCTTTTATTCCATTAGCGGCTCTGACTTTGTGGAAATGTATGTCGGTCTGGGCGCATCACGTGTCAGAGATTTGTTTGAGACTGCTAAGAAGACTACCCCCGCAATTATATTTATAGACGAAATCGATGCTGTGGGCAGACACAGAGGCGCAGGCGGGGGCGGCGGCCACGATGAAAGAGAACAGACCCTTAACCAATTGCTTGTTGAGATGGACGGCTTCGGCGGTAATGCGGAGCTTATCATAATGGCGGCAACAAATCGCCCCGATATCCTTGACCCGGCACTTCTCCGTCCCGGTAGATTTGACAGACAGATTACAATTAATTACCCTGACCTTAAGGGTAGAGTAGAGATACTCAAGGTGCACGCAAGAAACAAACAGTTCGATAAAGACGTAAGCTTTGATACCCTTGCAAAAAGCACCGTTGGTTTCACGGGCGCAGACCTTGCAAACTTGCTTAACGAGGCGGCACTTCTTGCGGCACGTAAGAATAAAAGCTCTATCGGCAACGATGAGTTGGAAGACGCTATGCTCAAGGTAATAGTAGGCCCCAAAAAGACTTCCCGCGTTATCAAGGAAAGCGAAAAGAAGAAGACGGCTTATCACGAGGCGGGCCATGCAGTTGTGGGACACTTCTTGCCCACACAGGATCCCGTGCGTCAAATCTCCATCGTTCCCAGCGGCAGAGCGTTGGGTTATACCCTTGCCGTACCCGATGAGGATAAATACTCTGTATATAAGACGGAAATGCAAGAAAAGATTGCTATGCTTTTAGGCGGCCGTGTGGCGGAACAGCTCATTCTTGGTGATATTTCCGGCGGTGCCTCCAACGATATTCAGCGTGCAACGGAGATCGCACGCAAGATGGTTACCCAGCTGGGTATGAGCGAAAGCTTGGGTCCCATAGTCTTCGGTACAGGCAACGATGAGGTGTTCTTAGGTAAGGATTTCTCCAATACCAGAAACTACTCTGAGAATATCGCCGCAAAGATAGACGAAGAGATACACGCAATTATCTCTAAGGGATATTCCACAGCAGAGCAAATAATTACAGAGCATATGAACGAAATGCACTTTATTGCTGATTATCTAGTTGCCAACGAGGTTATGGACGGTGAACAGTTCCTTGCTGTTTTTGACGGCGAGCCAAGCTTTGAAAAGCTTGATGCTATAAAATCGGGTAGTCCTAAGCTCATTAAGAAAGAAGAAGCTACCGCTGAGGATGTTGAAGAATAATGGATGAAAAGTTGTATCTAAGCGGTTATATTTCCGTTTATACTGCCATAATTGCAGGCAACAGAAGAGTTTTTAAGGTTCTTATAGACAGGGAACGCTTTGACAAAGTTATGAAAAGCAAGTACCATTTTCCCGAGAAGAAGCAGTACTCTTTGTTGAAAAAACAATGTGACCGTTTGCATATCCCCACCTCTTTTGTCAAGGCGGAGGCTTATCCCAACGCCTTCGTGGGCGAAAGCGGCGGTATTGCGGCAGAGGTTGGCGAGCGCTTGTACAGCAGCGTGGAAGAGCTTTTAGAAATGAAAAAGCCTTTCCTCTGCGCCATCGACGGCATAGAGGATCCCTACAATTTCGGTCAGGTACTCCGCTCTTTTTACGCGTCAGGTGTTGACGGCGTTATAGTTCCAAAACGAAACTTCTTTAACGCCGCTTCCGTTGTGACACGTGCGTCGGCAGGTGCGTCGGAGCTTCTCAGTGTTGCCGTAACCGATGATATGGAAGCCTTTTGCCAAAAAGCAAAGGAAAAAGGTGTTACTCTTGTGGCAACAGCGGCAGAGAAGGGGGCAAAAGACCTTTTTAAAACAGATTTTTCCCGTCCCCTTTGTGTTTTTCTCGGCGGTGAGCGCAGGGGAATATCAAAAAAGCTTATGGAACTTTGCGATATGACCGTTGAGATTAGCTATCCTCGCAACTCTGCAATGGCGCTTTCGGCTTCTTCTGCGGCGGCAGTAGTGGCGTTTGAAATAGGCAGAAGGCTTAATTAACGTAAACCGACGGCACTTCACCGATGATAATGCTTTCACAAAGAAGCACGTCAAATCGGGTTTCAAATACGGTCGAGCCAAAGGGATAAGCGGCTTTAAAACTTACCGTAAATACAAGCTCAACGCTGTGTATGGTGTGGTTGATTCCCACAGATTTAAATTCATTAACCGTGTCGCAGGCGATGGTTGTCAGCGGCACGGTTTGTACTTTTATACAGGGACCATGACCTGAAAAAAGCTTGCTGCCTAACAAATTTCCCAAGTGCACATCAAAGCCTGCGTTTTCTATTTCCGTAGCTGTGTGCAAAATTGCCTTCTCCAGCCCGCTTTGTAAAACTCCAAGTTTTCCGCTGTCAAGCTGAATTGCGCACAGCTTACCCTGCTCGTTATATTCGTGGTGCACCAACGCAGAAAACAGATTGCCGTTGTTAACCACGTAATCATTAATGCTGTTATTTATTTCGATACATACCGCATTTTTTAAAGCGGTTTGGCCATATTCCTCTAAGGTTTTGTTAAGGCGTATCCCGTATAATACAAGCAACAGCAATGCAATAATAATGCAAATTATAACTTTGTGTATTTTTTTCATACCAAAAAATCCCCCCTACAAGTTTATGCTTATAAACCGTTGACAAGTTCATAAAAAAGGACTATAATGAATGAGAATTATGTCAAAAGAGGTGTTTTAATAATGAGTGACAAAAAATTGTTGCTTGGTAATGCGGCTGTTGCCCGTGGTTTGTATGAAGCAGGCTGTCGCTATGTCTCCAGCTACCCCGGCACTCCTTCTACCGAGATAACCGAATTTGCCGCCCAGTACGATGAAATATATGCCGAATGGGCACCTAACGAAAAGGTGGCGTTTGAAACTGCTTTAGGCGCGGCCATAGCGGGCGCACGCTCCTTTACTGCAATGAAGCACGTTGGCCTTAACGTTGCGGCAGACCCCTTGTTTACCGCTTCTTATACGGGTGTAAACGGCGGTTTTGTTATCGGTGTTGCCGATGACCCTGCAATGCATTCTTCTCAGAACGAGCAAGATTCACGTCATTACGCTATAGCGGCAAAGCTTCCTATGCTTGAGCCTTCCGATTCGACCGAGTGCTTGGAGTTTACCAAGGCGGCTTTTGAGCTTTCCGAAAAGTTTGATACGCCTGTTTTTGTAAGACTTTGCACCCGTGTTGCACATTCTCAGAGTATAACAGTACTTTCCGATAGGGAAGACATCCCTATGAAGGAATATGTTAAAAACCCTGCGAAGTTCATTATGAACCCGGGTAACGCAGTAAAGCGTCATCCCGTTGTTGAACAGCGCAGTATTGATATTGCCGAGTTTGCGGCTGCATCTTCCCTTAACCGTGTGGAATGGGGTGACAAATCTGTTGGTATTATCGCTTCCGGCGCATCCTATCTCTACGCAAAGGAAGTTTTCGGTAACAACGCTTCTTACCTCAAGCTTGGTATAGTTAACCCCTTAAACGCGCAAATGCTTAAGGATTTTGCTTCTCAGGTAGAAAAGCTTTACGTTATTGAAGAGCTTGACCCTGTTATAGAAACCTTCTGCAAGGCTAACGGTATCGACTGTATCGGTAAATCCGTACTTCCCATTTGCGGTGAGTTTTCTCAAGAACTTATAGCAAAGCTTTTGCAAGGCAAGGAAAATTCTGTAAACAGCTATGATGGCAATGTGCCTGTAAGACCTCCCGTTATGTGTCCCGGTTGTCCTCACAGAGGTCTGTTTTATGTACTTAAAAAGCTTAAGCTTACGGTGCTTGGCGACATCGGCTGTTACACCTTGGGCGGCGCCGCACCTCTTACTGCGCTTGATACAACAATTTGTATGGGCGCTTCTGTTTCCGGCTTGCACGGTTTTAATAAAGTTCGCCCCGAAAGCTCAAATAAGACCGTTGCTGTAATCGGCGACTCTACGTTTATGCATTCCGGTATTACCGGCCTTACCGATATAGCTTATAACCGCAGCGTATCAACTGTTTTGGTTTTGGATAACCATATTACGGGCATGACAGGCCACCAGCAAAATCCTTGCACAGGTCTTACACTTAAGAATGTTCCTGTAGAGCCTGTAAAGATTGAAGACGTTTGTAAGGCAGTGGGCATTAAGCGTGTTCGTACGGTAGACCCCAACGACATTAAGGCTACCGAAGCCGCTATCAAAGAAGAATTGGCGATTGACGAGCCCTCTGTAATCATAGCTCGCCGTCCCTGTGCATTGCTTAAAAAGGTCAACTACGGTTGTAAATACGACGTAGACGCAAACAGCTGTAAGTCCTGCCGTCTGTGTATGGGTATCGGCTGTCCCGCTATCAGCTTTAAGGACGGCAAGGCTTCCATCGACAGCACTCTTTGCGTTGGTTGCGGTCTTTGCGAAACGATGTGTAATTTCGGTGCGATAAGGAAGGTGCAGTAATGAAAAGTACCACTAATATAATGATTGCAGGCGTTGGCGGTCAGGGCTCTTTGCTTGCAAGCCGTGTTTTGGGTGCACTTGCTATCAGCAAGGGGTTTGATGTAAAAGTTTCAGAAGTTCACGGCATGTCCCAGCGCGGCGGTAGCGTTGTTACCTACGTAAGATATTCTGAGGATAAGGTTGCTTCTCCCGTTATTTGCAGGGGCGAGGCTGATTATCTCCTTTGCTTTGAACAGCTGGAGGCTGCACGTTGGATAGAATATCTTAAGCCCGACGGTGTGCTTGTTGTAAATACGCAAAAAATGCTTCCCATGCCTGTTATAACCGGCGCCGCTGAGTATCCTCAAGGTATCATAGAGGACATCAAGGCGAAGGGCGTAAAGGTTATTGACCTTGATGCGCTAAGTATTGCGGCGGAAGCAGGCAGTGAAAAGGCGGTTAACATTGTGCTTATCGGCGCATTTGCCCGCTTTTGTGAGTTTTCAAAGGAAGAGGTAGAGGCTTGCATTAAAAGCTGTGTGCCTCCCAAGTTCTTGGAAATTAACCTTAAAGCCTTTGAGCTTGGCTACAACAGCGCAAAATAAGGTGTTTGATTTAAAATAAACTACAAGATTTTACAAAAAACACTTGACAAACGGTAAAAAATAGTATATACTTTTCGGGTACGATGATTGAACGGGGGTGTCACAATGGCAAAATGTGAATATTGCGATAAGACAGTTGGCTTCGGCCATAATGTTTCTCACTCTAACAGAAAGAGCAGCAGAACCTGGAAACCTAACATAAGAAAGGTTAAGGCCGTTGTTAACGGTGCGACCAAGTCTGTTCATATCTGCTCTCGTTGCCTGCGTTCCGGCAAGGTTCAGAGAACTGTCTAATTACTAAAAAGCAATTTACAAAAGGGCTGTTGCGTATGTAACAGCCCTTAAGTCCGTTTATGGCTTTTTTGTCTAAAAAGATGCAAATAATGAAATATACCCTTGCACTTATTAAAAAAATAAGTTAGAATATAGGTGCATAATTTTAGGTAGTATTATAATGCTTTTATCGGGTGCAGATATTCTTGTAAAAACATTAATAGAGCAGGGATGTAATGTTGTTTTCGGTTACCCCGGCGGTCAGATCCTTGATGTGTATGACTCGCTGTATAAGTACCGTGATGAGATAGAGCATGTCCTTACCGCCCATGAACAGGGTGCGGCACACGCCGCAGACGGCTATGCACGAACAACAGGAAAGGTCGGCGTTGTAATCTCCACTTCAGGCCCCGGTGCTACCAATTTGGTAACAGGTATCGCAACCGCACATATGGACTCCGTTCCTATCCTTGCAATATGCGGTAACGTTCCTACTTCACAAATTGGCACGGATAGTTTTCAGGAGATTGATATTACAGGTATCACTTTGCCCATAACAAAGCATAACTATTTTGTAAGCAGTGTGGACAAACTTGCGGACACAGTAAGAGAGGCGTTTGCTCTTGCAAAGTCGGGCAGACCCGGCCCCGTGCTTATAGATATTCCCAAAGATGTGCAAACCGCAATGGGTGAGTATACTCCTATGCCAAAAGCCTGTCCAGCGGAAGCTTTGCCTGCTAAAGATGTCAGAATTGAAGAAGCGGCAGCCGCCATAAACGAGGCGGAGCGCCCTTTTATATATTTCGGCGGCGGCATTAATTCTTCCGGCGCTACACAGGAAATGCTTGCACTTGCAGAACTTTTGGATGCACCGATGGCTTGCTCTATGATGGGGCTTTCCGTTTTGCCCAGTGACTATCCGCGTTTTCTCGGTATGCAGGGTATGCACGGTCAATATGCCGCTTCGATGGCTATGAACAGGGCGGACTGCATTATAGCATTGGGTGTCCGTTTTAATGACAGGGCCACGGGTGATCGCAACAAGTTTGCAAAAAAATCTATCCTTGTGCAGATAGATGCCGACGGGTCCGAGCTTTCCAAAAACATAATCGCTCATCACGGTTTAAGGGGCGACATAAAAGAAACTCTGAAGAAGCTTATCCCTTTACTTAATAAAAAAATCCTTCCCGCATGGCAATCCGATGTGGAAAAGCTGAAGCAAGAAGGTGTACAGTATTCGGATAAAAGGGAAGGGCTTACCCCCAGAAATGCCGTACTTGCCGTAAATGAATTTTTAGGCGAAAACACACCTGTTGTTACCGATGTGGGCCAGCATCAGATGTGGGCGGCGCAAAATCTTGTTTTCAAGACCCCCCGTCGTTTTATTTCCAGCGGTGGACTTGGCACAATGGGGTTTGGCCTAGGTGCCGCTATAGGTGCGGCGTACGGCACGGAAGAGCGCAGTGTGTTAATTACAGGGGACGGTAGCTTTGGCATGAGCCTTAACGAGCTTGCAACGGCAGTCAGCTACAACATTCCCTTGGTGGCAGTAATAATGAACAACGGCGTGCTGGGTATGGTACGTCAATGGCAGACCTTGTTTTATGATAAGCATTATTCCGCTTCGGTTTTGGATAGAAAAACCGACTTTGTTGAGCTTGCAAAAGCTTTTGGAGCGATAGGGTGCCGTGTAAACACGCTTGATGGGCTGAAAAATGCCCTGGCAGAGGCTTTTTCAACGAACGGTGTCTACGTTATAGACTGTAACATCGGCAAGGATGAGCTTGTTTTGCCTATGCTCCCTCCATGCGGAACCTTTGATGACATAATAATGAAGGTGGATTAATTTTATGAACAGATATACGGTGGCGGTTCTTGTGCGCAATCAATTCGGCGTACTTAACCGTGTTACAAGTATGTTCAGGCGCAGACAGTTTAATATAAGTGCGCTTACGGTTAGCGAAACGGAGTCGGCAGAGTTTTCAAGGATAACCGTTATCTTTGACGGTGAGGAGGTTTATAAGCAACAGCTTATAAATCAGCTTTATAAATTACCTGATGTTTGCTCTATAAAAGAGCTTGACCTTAACTCTACCGTAAGCTGTGAGCTCTTGCTTATTAAAATGGAAAACAACCCTGCTACACGTGAAGAGATACGCGTTGCGGCAGAGGCATTCGGTGCAAAAACCGTGGACTATGCAAAGGAAGCTATAATCTTCCGTTTGGCAGATGATAGCCGCAGGATAGACGATTTTATAAATCTAATGCGTGACTATACCATCCTCGAAATCTGCCGCACAGGCAGTGTGTCTTTGGAAAAGGGCAGTAGCACCATAAGAAAAGTTACAAACTTTTAGGGGTAATAGGATGTATTTTGATGATATAAAGCTTAATACGGAAATAGCTTTAGCTCCTGTATTGATAGAAAAAGAAAAAATGTTAAGCTTTGCACGCATTTACGATAATGTACCGTTGCATACAGATGAAGAGTACGCTCAAAATACCCATTTCGGCAAGCTTATTGCCCCGGGTGTTATGTCTTTTATGGCTGTGTGGGCTAAATATTTAGAGGTTGATTTGTTTGGCGAGGAACTTTTGGCAGGTAAATCCACAAAAATAGAGTGGTTGAAGCCTGTTTTTGCCGACGATGTACTGACAGGAGTATGTGTTGTGACAAAACTTACTCCTCGCAATTCCAAAAACGGTATAGTAGAGCTTACATTTACTGTCCGTAATCAAAACGGAGATGTTGTCTTGACCGACGTAACAGAGGCTATAGTTAAGAGAAATTTGGTATAAGTGGCTTTATATGGCCGATGAATTGCAGATTTGTTATAGAGAGGTTTTTATGAGAAGATTTTTGACTTTAATTTTGATTGCTGTTATGACAGTAACCGTTGTCTCCTGCGGCGAAGAGAAGATTAACGATGCATCCGGCGGTATAAGTGAATTTGACTTCAATGACGGATATGCCAATTCCAACGTTATAGCAGACCCCAACGATCCCTTTACAGGCAAATGGGCAGATATATACGGTGACAATGTTATGGTCACATTGTATACCTTCTACGGCGATGGCACGGGAATTGTAGAAATTACGGATATTGTTTATCGTTTTGACTACCTTTATGACGACGAAACCCTTATAATCAGGGATTATCCTGACACTTTGGATGAGTATGTAGAAAAAATATACAAGTACGAAATTAAAGATAAACAGCTTATCCTGACCAATGATTCCGGTACGGTTACTTGGCATTATTATGAAAACTAAAACATAATGACCCCAGGAGGTCGTCAGACTTCTTGGGGCTTCCGACAAAAAATAAATCGCCGTTTTGCGGCGATTTCAGACTGTCGAAAAAGTCCAGTTT
>JAZSIW010000103.1:0-20922 GCA_045534025.1 Eubacteriales bacterium
CTACCGTTCACGCATACACAGGCGACCAGATGATCCTCGACGGTCCTCATCGCAAGGGTGACCTCCGCCGTGCTCGCGCTGGCGCGCAGAACATCGTTCCCAACTCTACTGGCGCCGCAAAGGCGAGCGGTCTCGTTATCCCCGAACTGAACGGCAAGCTGATCGGCTCCGCTCAGAGAGTTCCCACCTGCACCGGTTCCACCACTATCCTCGTTGCAGTTGTTAAGGGCAAGGACGTTACCAAGGAAGGCATCAACGCTGCTATGAAGGCTGCTGCTACCGCTTCCTTCGGTTACAACGAAGACGAAATCGTTTCTTCCGATATCGTTGGCTCTACCTACGGCTCCATCTTCGACGCTACCCAGACCATGGTTGCTAAGATCGATGACGAAACCTATCAGGTACAGGTTGTTTCTTGGTATGACAATGAAAACAGCTACACCAGCCAGATGGTAAGAACCATTAAGTATTTTGCAGAACTTAACTAATTAAAATTTTTGCATAAGATAAACGGCGCCCATAAAGCGCCGTTTATTGTTATATTTTGTGAGGTATTGTTATGGCAAAGAAGAACGATGCAAAGCTTATAAAGGCTGAAGAACGCCGCAGGAAGGCGGAGAATAAGCAAAAGCTTAACGATATTATTGCCTATGTGCTTGCAGGTATTGCCCTTGCGGCGGTTGTGGGACTGATAATATATTCCTATACCAAATAGGAGGATATGGTTATGCACGATATGGTAAAGGCGAAAATAGAAGAGTACAAAAAGGCTATAGCCGAAATAGACAAAGAGGAAAAAGCTGCTTACGAAGTGGAAAAGCAATTGTTTTTGATGTGCGAAGGGCTATTTGAACGTAAAGAGTGCGACGCAGACACACCCGGTGCGAAAGCGGTTTGGGACCCTGTATTGCAAAAATACGTAGCCTACTCCACCGAATCAACCATCAATGTAAGCGACGAGGAATACGAAGAGCTTAAAAGGCTTAAAGCGGAATTGGAAGAGGAAAGTGCTAAACTCAACGAGTATAAAAAAACTTCCTCTGTAAAAGCGTTATCCAAAAGTATTGATATAGATACTTTTTTGGCTAGCAACAGTGATAAATATAATACCGCCAACAAGCTAAAAAGCGTTGCATCTTCAATTAAAACAGCGGGGATTATTTTTACTCTTGTTTTCGCTGTTGCAGCTATAATCCTTATAGCAATGGGAGACGAATATGCTTCTTGGGGTGTTTCTTGCATTTATTACGCTTTTATCACCTGCTCTGCGTTCTATATGGCATACTTGCTTCTGAGCGCTTTGGCAGAGATAACCCACAGCACGCAAAGGAGCGCAGATATACTGTACTTTACGGCGAAAAAAGAAGAGCAAAAAGAAGACAAAACAGAAGAATAGTAAACACACAAAAAAACGCCTGTGCAGTTCGAAAACTGCGCAGGCGTTTTTTTATTTCTAAGCTTTTTCGGCTTTTATCTTACCCTGAACCACTTCAAGGAAATAGCCGCCCACTGCGCCGCCTACAAACCCAAGCATACACCACAATACGCTTGTATCTGAAAAATCAATGGGGATAAGAAGCACCGTGGAAGCAAACACAGCACCCATTACCAAGTGATAACCTATGGATGTCTTTTTTTCGAACAAATAGTTCATAGGCTTAGCAAAAATTATAACCGTTACCAATGCGCCTATACCGACAGGTAATACAAAACTTGGAATGACTGAAAGGTCAAGCGTGTTTAGGTTACCTTTTACAATTTTTAGTCCTGTATCCTTTACAGTACTTGCAAGAGCGGCAAAATTTTCGGTCATGGGCTTGAACAATCCAAGACACATGAGGGGGGAAGAAAAGCTCATCCCCGGCATAACTATGCTTAAAGCAAAGCACACGCCAACAATGATGAAACCGCCGAAGTTTGCGTCTACGGCAAAGCTTGCCTCGGGAAGAATGCCGTTTATAAGCTGTGCCATTTGTGTGCTTTCGTCATCTGCAAGGAAAGAAAGTAAAAGCACCATAACAACAAACATTACTGCAAGAACGCCCCAGGATGCGCCTGTACGCTTGGTCTCCCCCGCTTCTTTCCAAAGAGAAGGAAGTGTGCCTACCAAAAGACCGAGGAAAATGCTTTGCATAAGAATTGCGTCCTTGGACAAAAGCCAATCCAAAATACCTGCAAAGCCTACAAAACCGACTACTATACCTATACAGGTAGGAAGCAGTAAACGCCAATGCTTTTTAATGCCCACAAAGGGGTGGGATATTGTTTCCATAAGGGGTCTGTATATACCGAATACAATGCACATAACGCCGCCGGAAAGACCGGGAAGTATTGCGCCGATGCCGATAAAGGCACCCACAAGTACAGTTAAAACTATATGCCCTATTTTATTCTCTTTTTTCTGACTCATAATTATCTATCCTTTTCATAAGGCTTATCGCCGTTTTCGCCCTCGTTTGCCGTATCGCCGCTTACGGCTTCAACGGCTTCACCGTTTTCGCTGTCGCCTGAAAACTCTCTAACCATCCAAACTATCACAGTGCCGATAACATACAACACCACAAGCAAAATCAAAAGTAAAACTATCGCGGTTCTGCCGTCCTTGCGGTTCTTTTCCTGCTTTGCTACGTTGGCCAAAGCCCTCTCCACCGCTTCTGCTTTTTTAATCTGCTCTTCTTCGTTAACTATCTCAAGCCGCTTGCCTGCTTCCAAACGGTGGCGGTGAACATAGTTGGGGTCGTGAGAGCTTTTTATACGGTCAAGCTCTGTGTCGAGGCGCTGTTTTGTAAGAGTATTAAGCTGCCATTCCTTATCCCTTCCGCAGGAGACGCAGGTCTTTGCATCGATAAGGTTTTTGGTACCACAGCAACAAAGCCACACTCTGTTTGACGTTTGTGGCATAAGCTTAATAGGATGAGCTTCTTCCCTGCGCATATATATGTTAAGCTTACTGTATGCGTAGCGCAGGTCTTCGTCCAGCTCTTTAAAAGCAGTATATTTTCTGCCGCTGATAATGTTGACGTCCTCTATCTCTCCGTCGGCAAAGACAACACGCCTTACCTCAAATTCTATCTTGCGGCAATAGGAATACGGAAGCTTTATAAGCGCCGACTCACCAAAACTTTCACCTTCCCGTATATATGGCGGAACAAGCTTATCCCTAAGGCCGTAACGTTGCAAAAACGTTTCTTTAGGTTCGTTTTGCATTTTGCGGATGCCGAAGCTTTTATGTTGTGCCGAGTATATCCAATCTATGCGGCGGGTGGCTATGTTAGAAGTACCTTCATATAAATAAAGGCGCACGGTGAGAGCTTTTATATCCTTTTTAGAGGTGTTTTGGATTTTAAATATGCCAAAAACCTCACCCGTGTCGGTATCGGTAACGGTATAGCCCTCCAAAACTTCTACAGGAGAATTATCATATATCCGGCTAAAGTCCAAATACTCTATAACCCTAAGGGGTCTCATCATATCCTCACGGATACGCTGTTTTTCTTTTTTTGTAAGCTTTATGCCTTCGGTGCGTATCAAGCCACACACCCCCTTTTAACTGACAGTATACACTTTCCTACTGCAAATTGCAATAGTTTGTGCACATAAAGCTTGAAATTATATTCTTTTAGGAATATAATTAATTATGATTAAAGTAAAACTAAGGGGTAAACAATGATGAAAGATGCCATAAAAAATGCCAAGCTTTTTATTTGCGATATGGACGGCACCGTTTATTTGGGCGAGCGTGTGCTTGACGGCGCTTTGGAATTTGTAAAGAAGGTTAAGGAAAGCGACAAGGAATTTTTGTTTTTCACAAACAACGCTTCACGCCGCAAAGAAGACTATTTGGAAAAACTTGAACGTTTGGGGTTTGGAGAGTGCGAGCTGATGACGTCGGGCGATGTTACCATAAATTATCTGCAAAGGCACTACCCCGATAAAACCGTGTACGTTTTGGGTACGGAGGCGCTAAGGAACAGTATGCGTGCGGCAGGCGTAAAGCTTGTTGAGGATGCCTCGGCGGATATTGTTGTTTCAAGCTTTGATACAGAGCTTACATACGAAAAGCTTTGCATTGCCTGTGACGGCGTGAGAAACGGCGCCGTATATTTATCCACTCATCCCGACTACAACTGCCCTACCGACGGTGGATTTATACCCGACAGCGGTGCAATTGCCGCATTGATTACCGCCTCTACAGGCAGAACACCTAAATATTTAGGCAAGCCCTACAAGGAAACGGCAGAAGCTATTTGCGCATTAAAGGAAGTTAAGCCCGGGGAATGCATCTCCATAGGCGATAGGCTGTATACGGATATAGCTATGGCAAAAAATTCGGGGATGACATCCATACTTGTACTAAGCGGAGAAACAAAAGAAAGAGATGTTTCCGAGGCAAACCGTCCCGATTTCATTGTGAAAAGTGTAAAAAATTTGATAAGTGTTTTGTAAAAAATGCCGAAATTTAAAAGCTGCTTTTTTTTACATTTACTTAATGTATGACTTATGGTATAATTATGGTGAATTTTTACACGGAGGTATATCAGAATGAAAAAGGTGCTTATTAAAGTTTTGGCAGCAACTTTAGCAATTTGTACACTTGTCTCCTGCGTTGTTTTTACAAGCAGTGCGGAAACTTACGTTACATACAGAACAGGTGCAAACGCTGCTCATGCTAATTACAAATCAAGTAATTTTTATAAGAACTTAATGAAGGTTCCTCTTACCGGCGACGGTAGGACCGACGTTGTTGCGGTTGCGCTTTCTCAGGTTGGCTATGAAGAAGCTAACTCCTTAACCGGCCTTGGCGGTACTTCCGGCGGCAGCAACAACTACACCGAATACTGCTACAACATGGGTGACTGGGGCTCCGGCTACGGCGGCAGCAGTTATGCTTGGTGTGCTACCTTTGTAGCTTGGGCTTTGTATCAGTCCAGATGCTCTAACCAAATGGGCTATTCTTATTGGTGTCGTAACCATACAGGTGACAGCTCTTATATCTGGTGCGAAGTTAGCTGTTCTCAATGGGCCAATCAGCTTAGAAGATACGGCTATTTTAAATATTCCGCACAAAACGGAGGCACGTATAAGCCTCAGCCCGGCGACCTTATTTTCTTTGACTGGGCAGGCGGCTCCTCGGGGGAAGACCACATTGGCATAGTTGTATATTCCGACAGCAGCAAAGTTTATACTATTGAAGGTAATACCAGCGACTCTGCAGGTCTTGAAGATAACGGCGGCGGTGCATACTTTAAGTCTTACTCCCTCAGCTATGGCTACATAACCGGCTACGGTGTGCTCCCTTATAAAACCAACTCCTCCGTGCCCGATATCGACTACAGCGGCGCTAACCCCACCCCCGGTCTTTATATGGCAACAAACAGCAGTAAATACGTTTACCCCACCGAAACCTCGACAAGCTATTCACACACTATACCCAAGTATTCTATGTTTGAGGTTACGGATATTGCCTCCAACGGCATGCTTAAGGTTAAGGCAACCATCAGCGGTTCTACCGTTACAGGTTACATAAAGAATAACAGCGACAGAGTGGTGCAAATAAGCACAACTCAGATCGACGGACTCAGCGATGCCATGGCAGCGGCAGAAGCTATCTATTACGGCGACTACAGCGAAAATATCCTTGCACAAATTCGCAGCAAGTATGCAGAAGCTAAAACACTTTCAGCCTCCGCTTCCGCAACTTACGCGCAGAAGAAGGCTTGCGCAGATGCGCTTAACGCACTTGTTGCAAGAAAAGGCGAAGGTACGCTTGCGCCCGAAGGCGTATACATTACCGGATACAACACAAAAATAAAGACCGAAAACTGCAACATCTTTACTCCTTCCTTCGGTACAATAACAGCAACTGCGGCAAACCACAAGTGGACCTACAACGTTATTGCAAAATGGGATACCAAAGAAAATGCATATCTCATCTCCTCAATAACAAGCCCTCAGGGTGAAAATATTAAAGACGTGACCTTGGCTTCCGACGAAATACTTATTGCAATACACGTTGAAGGTGCAACAACCGCAACCCACAGCGACGAAAACTACCGCGCTATATCCAAGGCAAAGGTTGGCGATAAGCTTACCTTCTACGGCACTGACCCCAAAACCGTAAACAGCAGCGTTGGTATGTATTTTACCTTTGAGACAATTGCCGTTCCCGGCGACCTTGACGGCGATAAGCAAATTACAACCACCGATTTTCTTATGGTAAGAAAGCACGTTTCGGGTAAAAACACCTTAACCAGCGATTATGTCACCCGTGCCGACTTAGACAGCAACGGTGCTGTTAACACCACCGACCTTGTTATTTTAAGAAAAAAGCTGGCTAACAAACAGTAACACACATACAGCCGCCCTGCAAAGGGCGGCTGACATTTTAAGACTATAAAAGCAGATGCTGTTTTACTAAGCATCTGCTTTTCGTCTAAAGTTCTATATCAGGACACAGTCCATGGGCCGCCATAGCTTTAATATATCCCGCTTCCGCCGTTACGCGTCTGCGGCCAAGCTCTGTACTGCGCCAATCCTCACGGCTTACAATGCCGTGGGCGGCATGGGGATATATACGTATTGTACGGGGCAAAACCGACTGCGCTATAAGCAAACTGCGGCGCATATGGTAAAGAGATGTTATAAGAAGCATATCCTTAACCTCGGAGATATAATCGAAAGCACGGTGCATTGCAAGTGTGCCGCCAATCATATTCTCTATGGTTGTTTTTGCCAACTCATCAAGTATAATGTCCTCATCGGGCACTCCCTGCTCCAAAGCGAATCGACGCATATATTCCGCCTCGGTAACTCTTCCGTATTCCGTATCCCAATAAACGCCGCCGCTGAACACAAGCTTTTTACAAAGCCCTGCCTTGTAGCACCTAACCGCCTCGGGCGTTCTGTCCACATTGGGATTAGAGGTGCCCAAAACAAGTGCCGCTTGGCAAAGGGGCGGTGTGGGCTCGCCGCCGTATTCAAAAATCAAACGTTCCAAAACATCGTCGGGCAAGGTCTTAACATCAACTTCCGAAATTTTCATAAACACACCTCCTGCACACAGACAGGATACCACAAAGCCATGTTACGGTCAATAAAAACTTGACATTTTTGTAAAATTTGGCTATATTCTATATGTAATAAAGCTAAAAGGAGACACAAATGAAGAAACAGCTACTTGAAAAATACGCAAAGCTTATTATAAACGTGGGTATAAACCCCAACAAGGGTCAAAAGCTTGTTATATCCTGCCCCGTTGAATGCGCCGATTTTGGCAGACTTTGTTTTAGCGCTGCATACGATGCGGGCTGCGGTGAAGTTATTATGAATTGGAGCGACGATTACTGCACACGGGAAACCTATCTTAAAGCCGATGGTGAGGTTTTTGAAAGCTTCCCCGCCTGGAGAAAACTATTCTTTGACGATTTGGCGGCAGAGGGGGCAGCAAGACTTTCCATATACGCATCGGATCCTGAAAATCTTAAAGGCGTTGACCCAAAGCGCATAAGCAGTTACCAAAAGGCTTCCGGCAAAGCACTGGAAAGCTTCCGCATGCTGCAAATGAAAAACGCCTTTCCTTGGTGCGTTGTTTCTGTCCCGATTGACTCTTGGGCAAAGAAAGTTTTTGCAGACAAGGAGGAAAATGAAGCTGTAGAAGCGCTTTGGAATGCAATACTTAAGACTGTGCGTGTAGATGATGAAAGCGACCCTGTACAACTTTGGAAAGAGCATATCGCTTTATTGACCGAGCGCAAGAACAAACTTAACAGCTACAAGTTTAAGTATATAAAATACAAGAACGGTTTAGGCACAGACCTGACCGTGGAGTTGCCCCAAGGTCATTACTGGGAGGCGGCAAGCGAAAAGGCAGGCACGGGACAAATTTTTGTACCCAACCTGCCCACAGAGGAAATTTTTACCGCACCTAAATATGACGGCGTAAACGGCGTTATATGTGCGTCAAAGCCCCTGGTGCTTGATGGCAACGTAATAGAAAACATACGTTTTGTGCTTAAAGATGGAAAGATAGTAGAAGCTTATGCCGACACTGCTGAAGAAGTGCTTAGAAACGCCATAGCTGTTGACGAAGGTGCTTCCTATTTAGGCGAGGTTGCGCTCGTTCCTTACGACTCGCCCATCTCCAATACAGGAATACTGTTTTATAATACGCTGTTTGACGAAAACGCATCCTGCCACTTTGCATTCGGAGACTCTTACCCTACAATTGAAGGCGGAGATAAGATGAGCGCAGAAGAGCTTAAAGCGGCAGGACTTAACAGCTCTATGACCCACGAAGACTTTATGGTTGGCACGCCCGATCTTTCCATTATAGGTGTTACCCACGCCGGCAAGGAAGTAGAGATTTTCAAAAACGGCAACTTTGCGTTTTAAGTTTATCTTCAATTTATATTTCATTAAGACTTATTTAAGGCTTTGAGCTTATTATGTAGTCAAGAAACCAAACAATATTGCTATTTGCAGTGCTGATTGTTTTCGTATTATAATTCTCCTCAAATTCGGCAGAGGGTGTGTAGGTTTGACCTACACACCCTTTGTCGTTTCGTTTTGATAACAAAAAAGGGCTGTGAAACGAATCACAACCCTTTACAAGTATATTCTCTATTTGCCGTTGCTGTTTTTAAGTGTTACGTCGTGATAGCCGCCCTCTACTATACTTGTGGCGGAAACAACAGTGATACGTGCATTCTTTTGCAGGTCAGGGATATTTGTAACGCCGCAGTTACACATTGTGGACTTAACCTTATAAAGGCTCTTGTTAACGTTGTCCTTAAGGCTGCCTGCGTAGGTAACGTAGGAGTCAACACCTTCCTCAAAGGAAAGGCCGGTCTTGCCGCCCAAGTCATAGCGTTGCCAGTTACGGGCGCGGTTACTGCCTTCACCCCAATACTCCTTAACATAACTTCCGTTAACAAAAAGTTTTTCCGTAGGGCTTTCATCAAAACGTGCAAAGTATCTGCCAAGCATAAGGAAATCTGCACCCATAGCCAACGCCATAGTCATGTGATAGTCATGAACGATGCCGCCGTCGGAGCACACGGGAACATAAATGCCCGTCTTTTCAAAATACTCGTCTCTTGCCGCCGCAACCTCCTGAAGGGCGGTTGCCTGCCCCCTACCTATGCCCTTTTGCTCTCTTGTGATACAGATAGAGCCGCCGCCGATACCAACCTTTACGAAGTCTGCACCTGCTTCTGCAAGGAACATAAAACCGTCACGATCAACAACGTTGCCTGCGCCAACTTTTACGCTGTCACCGTACTTAGAACGTATAAAATCGAGAGTCTTCTTCTGCCAGCAGCTGTATCCTTCGGAAGAGTCAATACAAAGTACGTCTGCGCCTGCTTCCACAAGTGCGGGAACACGTTCTTCATAGTCTTTAGTGTTTATACCGGCGCCAACAATGTAACGCTTCTGACTGTCAAGGAGCTCATAAGGGTTTTCCTTGTGTTGGCTGTAATCCTTACGGAAAACAAGATAAAGAAGTTTGCCGTCAGCCGAAATGATGGGAAGCTGATTAATCTTGTTCTCCCATATTATATCGTTAGCTTCCTTAAGGGTGGTGTTTTCCGGTGCGGTTATAAGTTGGTCAAAGGGAGTCATAAACTCGGTAACCTTAACATCAAGCTGCATACGGCTGACACGGTAATCACGGCTTGTTACAAGGCCGACAAGCTTTCCGTTTGCCATCCCGTTATCTGTAATGGCAATGGTGTTATGGCCGGTGCGCTGTACTTCCGCAAGCACGTCTGCAAGAGTAGCCTCGGGAGGAAGGTTGCTGTCACTTACAACAAAACCTGCTTTGTGTGCCTTAACACGGGCTACCATGGCCGCTTCATCCTCAATAGACTGAGAGCCGTAAATAAAGGATACGCCGCCCTCTTTTGCCAAAGCTATTGCCATAGTGTCGTTGGAAACGCTTTGCATTATAGCAGAAACCATGGGGATATTTAAATATATGTCAGCTTCCTCACCCTTCTTGAACTTTACAAGAGGCGTGCGCAAGGAAACGTTTGCAGGTATACAGTCCTCGGAGGTATAACCGGGAACAAGCAGATACTCACTGAATGTACGTGAGGGCTCGCTGTAATAAAATGCCATAATTTTTCTCCTTTCAGTCAATCCTTTTTAACCGCAGTAAATGGGATACTTTTCACAAAGCGCAATTACTTCACTCGTAACTCTATCCTTGCTGCCTTCAAAATCATTAACTACATCATAGAAGAAGCCTGCAATCTTTTGCAGATCTTCCTCCACAAATCCTCTTGCGGTAACAGCAGGCGTACCTACACGAAGACCGCTTGTAACCGTAGGCTTCTGAGGGTCATTGGGAACAGAATTCTTGTTTGCGGTTATGTGTACCTCGTCAAGCCTTGCTTCAAGTTCCTTACCTGTAATGCCGCTGTCTCTAAGGTCAAGCAACATAAGATGGTTATCCGTACCGCCGCTGACAAGCTTGAATCCTTTTTCAAGTAATGCGCCGGAAAGCGTGCTTGCGTTTTTAATTATCTGTTTTTGATAAAGCTTGAATTCATCCTTCAATGCTTCGCCGAAGGCAACGCCCTTTGCGGCAATTATATGCATAAGAGGGCCACCCTGTGTACCGGGGAATACCGCCTTGTCTATCTGCTTTGCAAGGCTTTCCTTACAAAGGATAAGACCGCCGCGAGGGCCCCTGAGCGTTTTATGAGTAGTGGTAGTAACAACATCCGCATAAGGAACGGGAGAAGGATGCTCTCCTGCTGCAACAAGGCCGGCAATATGTGCCATGTCGACCATAAGATACGCACCTACAGCGTCAGCAATCTCTCTGCAACGCTTAAAATCTATTGTGCGAGGATAAGCGCTTGCACCTGCGAGGATAAGCTTGGGCTTATGTTCAAGCGCCAAAGCATACATTGCATCGTAATCAATACGCTGGGTTTCATCACTAAGGCCGTAGGGGATAATGTTAAAGTATTTACCGGAAATGTTCACAGGTGAACCGTGGGAAAGGTGACCGCCGTGAGCAAGGCTCATAGAAAGAACGGTATCGCCGGGGTTAAGCAATGCAAAGAATACGGCAAGGTTTGCATTTGCGCCACTGTGGGGTTGAACATTTGCGTGTTCTGCACCGAAAAGCTTTTTTGCGCGTTCCCTTGCGATTTCTTCTACCACGTCCACATAACCGCAACCGCCGTAATATCTCTTGCCGGGGTAACCTTCTGCATATTTATTGGTAAGAACCGTACCTGCCGCAAGCAATACTGCAGGAGAAACAATATTTTCAGAAGCAATAAGCTCTATATTATGACGCTGTCTGTTAAACTCGTCATTACAAGCCGCATAAATCTCCGCATCGTAATTCTTCAGTTCATCAAAAAACATACTAAAACATCCTCCTACACTTATGACAAAATTATCCACAAAGGAATATTAAAAGCCATTGTAATAATATAAAACATTTTAGCATATAAGCACGAATAAGTCAACCGCTTTTGCCTTAAAATTAATGTTATTCTTCCCCAAAAAAACACCGTTTTTTCTATACATGTTTGGCAGTGAAAAACAAAACGCAAAAAAGGCGGCCTCCTCTGCAGAAGCCGCCTTTATAAACCAAGACTTATTTGCTTGCTAACATTTTCCTCAACGCCACGTAGTCCGTTGTATTAACAGCGCCTGTGCCGTCAACATCGCTTGCCTTTTCAAAAAATCCGCTGAAACGGTTCTTACCGCCAACTGAAGCACGTACCGCAATAAGGTCCGCCGTGCTTACAACGCCGTCACAGGTTACATCGCCTTTGATTACAACCGTATAGCTTTGAACTGCAACGCCGTCTATAACCAAATTAACGGTAAAGCCCGTGCCTACAACGCCGTTTGTTACTTCTGCGCCGGAAAGGTCGCGCACTTTTACATACTTTGCGTCCTCGTTGAACTTGGCAACAAGTTGGGTGCCCGTAATACCTTCGCCTGCGCCCATAAAGCAATCGCCGTCATAGGAAGCCGCGGTATCTTTAATCGTCAAAGCGGCGGGATGGAGAGGCACGCCGCCGTTTACCAACACGTGGCCGTTGCCGCGAATGGTATTGCTGTCAAAATAAACACCGCAAAACTCAAGCTTATCGCCTACAACGATATTAGCGCAATAGCTGTAATTTGTATAAGAGGAATGAACGATCCAAAGGATGTTTTTGCCGCTTACGGTTACGCTTTTACTTGTGCCGTACTCATAAACAGCAGTTACTGTATAGCTGCCGTCAGCGTTGGGAGCACACAGAAAACCGCGCCAATACACTGCACTGAATGTGGAGGTGTTTGCAGATGTCCAAACGGTACTTGTGCTTTCGGATGTGGAGCCGTTGATGGAAGCAACGGGAGTATATTCCACATCTGTAGGATATCCAACCCAAGGGCCAAGCATAACGGTTGCAGTTGAGGTGGCAGTGGTGCTTCCGTCCGTAGCGGTAACGGAAACACTGATGTATTTACCACTGCTTTGTGCAGGGATGGTGAAAGAAGTACTGCTTGTTGTACCCGATACGATTGTGGTTGCGGAAGTAGCGCTCATCTCACCTTTATAAAGCTTTGCAGAATAAGTATAGCTTGTTGCATTTGACACCTTGCCCCAAGATACCGTCATGGAAGAGCCGTACGCAAGGGTACTTGCCACAGAAAGCGTCGGTGCGCCAACGGAAGGGTCGCCGCCGTCAATAAGATATGGGGTGTAAACATAGCCGCTTACACCGTTGTGTGTAATATATGCCCAATTACCGGACACACTTTGAACCTTAACAAATGTACCCGTGTTAACGGTACCTACAACAGAGCCTGAAGAAGAAGCAGAAGAACGGATATTAAGAAAACCGTCAGAACTGTTTACTTTACTGTATTGGCCGGGCTCTACATAAAAATCGCTAACCTTACCCTTGGGAGCAGAACTGTATGTACAAAGGCCGAAGGGAGTGCTGGAAGTAGTTCTCTTCTCTGCCCAAACAAGGTCAAGCTTATAGTAATTATTTGTACGGGAAGAGCTGTTGGGGTCATTAACTCTTACATAGGTAACGCCGTTTTCGATTTTAATACCGGAAAGCACTATATAGTGACCGCCGGATGTAAAGGTACCGGGACCCATAAGTGCAATAATGGGGTTGCCGGCCTTAAGACCGTTGATTATTGCATCCTTTGTGCCGACCCACGTAAGGGTTACGCCGTAGTTGGCACAAAGCTTTTTAACGGTAGAGTAATCAAGACCGCTACCGTAATAATAGCCGTTATCGCACGCCCATTTAAAAAGCGTATCGGGATTTTGACTGGTGTTACCCGTAAAATATTCCACAACCATGGAGGCGCTTGCCGCACCGCAACCCGAAGAGGAAGTAGATTTGCCAACACCGCTGCTTGTGGTATAACGCACGGTTTTGTAATTATACTGATAGTCTACAGGTACACCAAGCTTGCGCTCAAAGGTGGTTGCTGCACTTGCCTGTATTACAACCAAGGGAATAATCATAAGCGCCGCTATCAAGATAGAGAAAAAACGTATTGCTGTTTTTTTCATAAGCCAAACACCTCTCTCATTTTAATTTACTAATATGTAAACATTATACTCTTCCTTCAAAAAAACGTCAATGGTAATTTTATATAAATGTGCGCTGATTAAATGTGCAAATTACCCATTGCCGCCTACCGGAAGCAATATATTGTGTTTGAACTAGTCTGAATCAGTCTGATTTTTGCCGAATTGTGTTGTTTTAAAAATGCAAAATCTTAAAAAAGCATTGATTTAAACCCAAAATACTGTTATAGTAATTACAGACTTTTTGAAAACACGGAGGCTTTTTATGATAAAGAAAGCTTTTTTGGTTATATTGGCTGCCGTTTTGGCGTCCGGCTTTTTTGCCTGCTCGGACAAAAAATCCGACACCCAACGAAAACAAAGTGTCACTAAGGAAGAAACCGTTATTTTTACAAACTCTGCCGCTATTGAAAAGCTGGGCCTTGAGTGGATTTTTGTTCCTGCCAAAAGCAAGGAACTGAAAACAAAGGAAGCCAGCACAAAAAAGCTTGAGCTTAGCTTTAAGGGTTGCGGTTATACAGAGATTAACCAATACGCAACCGACATGGAAAGCGCAATTCAAAAAAGCGGTTACACCCTCTACTCCCCCGTCGTTGATGAAGAGCAAAAGCTTATAGGTATTGAAGGCGCTTCGCCCGTTACGGAGCTTATTGAGGATGAATATTTTTCCGGTACAGCATACAGCTTTGTTTACAAAACGACAGATGCCTTTGTAACGGTTACCGTTAAGTATTACGGCAGCGCAGGGGGCAAATACGGCAACGGGCAGTGCAAGGTTATAATACAGGACAGCACGGATTTGTATATGCCCTATTATGAGGAGGCACAGAGATGAGCAAAAAGAAAGAGCCGAGTTTTGCTTTCGGTTACGGAAGCACCGTTGCCGAAAAATGCTATGCTTTTTACACTGCGGACGGTAAATGTCACGCAGATTATACTGATGAAAACGGCAAAAGGCACACATATAAAAACAAGGAGATGCCGATCGGCTTTTGGGAAGAACTTATTGCCGTTGCGGAAAAGTACGGTATGTTTGATTGGAAAGCGCCGAAGTTTTGTAAGCGCTTTGTATTAGACTTAAGCCTTGGTGTATTAAACGTTGAGGCCTTGTTTCCCGACGGAAGACGTATAGAAGCAAACAACATGAACGGCGACCCCAAGAATTTAAAGGAAGCCGCTGAGGAGCTGATAGCACTTTACGGCTCTCTTGAATAAAAACGTTAAATCAATAAAAGCTGTGGTCATCTATTTTGATATCCACAGCTTTTTTCTTTATTTAGAAAGTTTTTTCTTGAAAAAACAAGAACCTTATGTTATAATTTTTTTGTTAAGCATTACCCAAAACAGCGTTGGTAACCGTATCGCATATAAGACGGTGCCCGTCCTCGGTGGGATGTATCCCGTCCTTACATATAAGGTCGCCGAAGCTGTGAGTGGTAAGAAAAGCGCTTCTTAAGTCGATAAGCTTTGCGCCAAGCTTTTGGGAAAGGCTTTCAATTATGCGGCTGTAACTTTCGTGCCAGCGGTAAAGCATATTTTTGTCGCCCAGCCAATTAAGTATTACCTCATAGTTAAGCCCACGGCTTATCCAATCCATATAGCGGTCGCTTTGAAGAGGAACAAGGTTGGAAACAAACACCTTTGCGCCCATGGATTTGGCATATTCCACACAGCCTTTATATTTATCTTCAAACTCGGTATGAGGGATTGCGGCGGTGTGGGGTGTATCCGGAGAATCCGATATTTCGCTCCATCTATAGTCGCAGTCATTTCCACCGTATTCTATAAGCACGATATTATTTTCGTCATACTCTTTAATTTCTTCCTTTAAAATCTTTTCGCAATAGCTTATCGTTGCGCCCATTTTTGAAAGATTTATCACTTCATAGCCTTGCTTTTCCAATTCAGAGTAATCCGGTTTACAAAGTTTATATTTACCTACATTTTCTGAGTAGGTAACACCCTTAAGTATAGAGTCACCGAAAATAAAAAGCTTGCTCACACTTTTCGCCTCCGTATATTTTTGTTCGCTGTGATTTTATTATACCCATCCGGCTAAAAAAGTACACCCACTGTTTGTTTTTATTACTATACCGATGGCGGCGGCGAAAATAGAGCGGTTTTTACTTACTCTACTATGAGTAGAATATTTAGATTTTAAGCGCTTTTGCAGACTCTACCGTCTGTAGAAAGGAACCTTATGGACACAATACGCAAAAACATTGCCACCAATATTGCAAAGCTAAGAACCAACGCAAAGCTTACCCAAGCAGAGTTGGCGGAAAGGCTTTCTTACTCTGACAAGTCAATATCAAAATGGGAAAGGGCAGAATCTGTGCCCGACATTTATGTGCTTAACTCTATCGCCGATATGTTTGGGGTTACGGTTGACTATTTGTTGCAAGAGCACAAGCCCGAAGAAAAGGTTATAACTAAAGATGAAATTGCAAACAAAAACCACAGAACAATAACCCTTATTTCCGTATTGGGCATTTTACTTTTGGTAACCGTAGCCTTTACAACTATATGGGCAACCATTGGTGTATTGGCGTGGATAGGATACGTTATTGCGGTGCCTATTATTTTAATTGTGCTTTTGGTATTCAACTCTATTTGGTTTAACAAACATAATAATTTGTTTATCATATCAGGCCTTATATGGACATTGTTGGCTACCATATACCTATCGATTTTAGTGTTCTGCGATAAAAACATTTGGCTTTTATTTGTTATAGGTATACCTGCACAGGTTGTTGCATACCTTGGGTTTGACTTTGAACGAAGCGGAAAAGCAAAATAGTTTACAGAGAAAAACTGCAAAGCTTTTTTAAGCCTTGCAGTTTTGTTGTTTTATTATTCTTCGTTACCCTTCCAGAGAGAAGCGTAAATACCGCCTGCCGCAACAAGGCTGTCGTGCTTCCCTCGCTCTGCTATGCCCTCGTCGGTGATAACAAGTATCTCGTCTGCATTTTTAACGGTAGTCAAACGGTGAGCAACCACAAGGGTCGTTCTGCCCTTACACAGCCTGTCAAGGCTTTGCTGTATAAGCTGTTCTGTTACGTTATCGAGGGCGCTTGTGGCTTCGTCCAAAATCATAACTGGGGGATTTTTAAGGAAGGCACGGGCTATGGATATACGCTGTTTTTGACCGCCAGAAAGCTTCACGCCACGCTCACCCACCACGGTATCGTAACCGTTTTCAAGCCCCATTATGTAGTCGTGGATATTGGCATTGCGTGCCGCCTCCTCCACCTCCGCACGGGTAGCGGAAGGTCTTCCGTAGGCAATATTCTCGTACACGGTAGAGTTAAACAGGAACACGTCCTGAGCGACTATCCCGATGTTTTCACGCAAGGAGCCAAGCTCTATATCCTCTACGTTAACACCGTCAAGCATAACCTCGCCCTCTTTAACCCTGTAAAAACGGGGGATAAGGTGACAGATGGTGGTTTTACCGCCGCCGGAGGGGCCTACCAAAGCCAAGGTCTTGCCTGCCTCTAAAGTAAAGCTGAGCTTATCGAGAACTGTATCCCCTTCGCCGTAGGAGAAGGAAACGTTTTTGAACTCTACCCTGCCCTTCACGTCCTTAAGGCTTACGGCCTCATGCTTGTCTTCCTCGGGCTTTTGGTCCATAATCTCACAATAACGGGAAAAGCCCGTCATACCGTTTTGGTACTGCTCTATAAACCCGATAAGACGGCGTATGGGAGAAGTAAAGATATTTATGTAAAGAACAAAGGCTGTAAATTCGGCTATATCTATTTCTCCGTAATAGCAGAACAAGCCGCCTGCAAGATACATAACCATCATAAGAAAATCAGTTATAAAGGTTGTTCCGCTGTGGAATATACCCATCGCCTTGTACATTTTGCGGCGTGCTTCAACCAGGCGCACGTTGCCCTCGTCAAAGCGGCGGTTTTCCTCACTGCGGCTGTTATACGCCTTTGAAACACGGATACCCGAAACGCTGTTTTCCAGCGCAGCGTTAACCTCGCCCACCTCTACACGGGCATCTGCAAAGGCTTTTGACATACGTCTTCTCTGTCTTGCGGCAAAAAACACAAGTATGGGTAAAAAGGCAAAGATAATAAGGGTAAGGGGCATACACATACTGCCCATCATTATGAAGGCACCGACCAGCATCACCACGGAAATGAACAAATCCTCGGGGCCGTGATGTGCCAGCTCCGACACATCCATAAGGTCGTTGATTATACGGGACATTATGGTGCCTGTCTTGTTACCGTCAAAATAGGTAAGAGGCAGTTTTTGCAGATGGTCAAACACATCCTTGCGCATTTGCGCCTGCATACGCACACCCATAACGTGGCCGTAATACTGTACGAAGTAATTTAAAAACATTTTTACAAGGTAAATGCCAAGCAGTACTATTGCCAAGATAACAAGCAGCTTTATTTGCCTGTTGGGAATATACACGGACAGCATACGCTTTGTTATTTCCGGATAGAACAAATCGCAGGCCGCCAAGAGGAATGCACAAAACATATCCGCCGCAAAAAGCTTCTTGTGGGGCTTATAATACGAAATAAATCTTTTTATCATCTTGTAATTTTTAACCTCCTGTATTATAATGTTACTTAACTTGTTAAGTATAGCAAATTTTTAAAGCAGTTTCAAGAATTTTTTTGCAACGGAGGACTTTTATGATTAAAAAAGTTATACTTTGGGCGTTTGTGTTGGCATTGACGCTTAGCTTTATTGCCTGCAACAAGGTGGAGGAAGCGGAAAACAGCAACGACAGCGTTTTAAACAGCAGTACCGAAGAAGACAGAAATTCAAGCAGCGCAAGTACAGAGGAAAGCCAAGAGGACACTTCCGAAGAAGAACAGCTTTCGGTTATTTACAGCTATGCCTTAGGTATTAAATCTTTTAAAAAAGCCGAGGGGGCAGTAAGCCTTAAAGGTGTTAGCATAGAATGCGACATAGAAGCCCTAAAATCGCGTGCAGAAGACCGTTTTGCGAAAGGCGACACAAAGATAAAGCTTGTGCTTGACGAAAGCTTCAGCATTGAAAATACAAGTCCTGAACTTGGCGCACAGGGATACAAGATAAATGTGGACAAGGACATAACAGTGACCGCCGCAACAGAGGTAGGACTTTACTATGGCGTGCGCACATTAAGCGACTACAACGAGCTTCAGGGCTGTATAGAAAAAGGCGTATATACGGATTGGCCCGATGTAGCGGAACGTTGCTTGCATTTTGATATTGCACGCAAATACTTTACAAAAGATTTTATCATAAATATGATAGAATATGCGTCCTCCTTTAAAATGAATGCTGTAGAGCTTCATTTCAGCGAAAACGAAGGCTTTAGAATCGAGTGCGAAACCGACCCTGCAATAGTATCCGACGAGTACCTTACAAAGGACGAGGTGCGTGAGATACTTGCCGCCGCAAAAGAGAAATATGTGGAGATAATCCCCTCCTTTGACTCACCCGGTCATTTGCTTCAGGTTTTAAAAGTGCACCCCGAATTTTCCCTTACCGATGTGGACGGCTATAATTCACCTAAAACGCTTGATATAACCAACCCCGATGCGGTTGCCTATATCAAATCACTGCTTGACGAATATGCAGAGCTTTTTGCGGAATGCAAAAGCTTTAACATAGGCGGTGACGAAAGCTTTGGCTGGTCCAACATAGACAGGATGCAGTTTGGTGCATGGAAGGTGCTTGAAAATTACGCCATAGCAACCTACGGCGAAGGCGCCAACGCCCACGACAGCTATGTTGGCTATCTTAACGACATAGCCGCACATATGATGGACAAAGGCTTTACCGTAAGAGCGTGGAACGACGGTTTGATGCGTACAATGGGTCAGGCAGCGGTGGTTAAGCCGGACCCTGCTATTGAGATTTGCTACTGGACCAACAGCTATTCCTTGAGGGCGGCAGGTGTGCAAAGCTTTTTGGCTGCGGGGCACAACGTATATAACGTTAACGAGCCTTATATGTATTACGTACTGAAAGACGATTATGATCAACCCAAGGCAACCGAGATATTCAAGGAATGGAATGCCGGTATATTACCCGACTCTAACAGTGCATACAAAGCTCCCGAAGAAGTGGGAGAACAGCTTAAGGGCGCATATTTCTGCATCTGGTGTGACAGACCCGACACCCAAACGCCCGAGGAAATTATGGAGGGGTGCTCCAGAGCTATGGCGGCTATGGCGGTTAAGGCTTGGAACTCCAAACCCAACATAGATTACACCGATTTTGCGGCGCAATACAATATATTAAAAGCCGAATAGAGTTATAAAGTGAAGGACGGGCATACTACCCGTCCTTATTTTTATTTAGTTTCCCTGTTGTTTATAAGCTTTGTTATTTCTTTTACCGCATCCTTGTTTGCCGGCTTTTCCATAATTATCCCGTTTGGAAATTCTTTGCTGTTTTTAAGCCTGATATACACGCAATGTTTAACAAACCTTAGTCTTGTTACGGAAGTATAAGGGATACTGTATTTTTCTTCACCCAGTATTACCTCAAGCCTTTCCTTAAAAAACTGACAGCTGAGCGTGCCTTCCGTACGTTCTTCGTCAAACGCCATGCCGCTTGCAAACAAGCGAGGTCCGCAAGCGATAATATACAACATAAAAGCTGCCGCAACAAAAGAAAAAGTACAAAGCATTTTATCCTTTTGGAAAAAACTGTAATATACTCCGAATACCGTAAGCACAAGGAAAAACATAGTATAAACCACCAAATGGGTGTTTTGGGCGCTAAACCAGCTTAGCTTTTTGCAAGCTCTTATGTATCCGCCCGAGCTTGTACGCACAAGCTCGTAAAGAGGAGAGTCCTTTTCTTCTTTTATTGCATTGAACTCCTGCGTGGCAGGAGCTTTTACCTCTTCGTTGCTTACAGTTTTTTCTTCGCTCAAAAGCTCCGGCAGTTCTACGGTAGCGTCCTTTGGGACAACACTTACCTCCGCTTCCTTAGAGATAACGGAAGCGGTTTTCTTCTTTTTTTTAGCCAAGTTTTTCCCCCCTTGCGTTTGCTTTTTCCGTAAAGGATTTAGCTTTTACTATGAACCTTTCGTGGTAAACCTCACCAACCGTACCCACAGCGTCGTAAACGGTTGCCGTAAATACAAGGCGCCGACCGTCAACCTCTGTTAGTGTACAGCTACAGCTTACGTCCATACCCACGGGGGTGGGCGCCATGTGCTTTATGTTAAGCACGGTACCGACGGAGGTACAGCCTTCATCAAGATGACCTTCCAAGCAAATGCAGGCGGTTTTTTCTGCCAATGCCCCCAAAGCAGGAGTTGCAAAAACAGGAAGACTGCCGCTGCCCACAACGGCGGCGGTATTGCTTTC
>JAZSIW010000080.1:0-8256 GCA_045534025.1 Eubacteriales bacterium
CAATCATATCAAGTATACGCATATCACTGCCTAAAAGCTCTTTGTTAATCATATATCGCTCCGATAAAATTTTAATTTCTTGTCTTTATACATTCCCTGCAAAAGATTTCCGTAAGCTTTGGCATTATTTCCTCTTTTGCACCGATATCTTTAAGCCTGCCGTCTGCCACAATGGCAATTCGGTCTGCTGTCTGCATAACACGTTCCTGATGAGAGATAATCATCAAAGAGCTGCTTCTCTCCTTGCCCAAGGTACTGAAAGCGTTAACCAACATATTAAAAGACCAAATATCAATCCCCGCCTCAGGCTCGTCATAAATTGCGACCTTAAGACTGCGTACCAGCAGAGAAGCCACTTCTATACGCTTAAGCTCACCGCCGGAAAGGGTTGCATCCAAAGCTCTGTCCAAATAATCTGCGGCGCAAAGCCCCACGCGGGACAAATACTTGCAACATTCGTTATCGCTTATTTCGCCGCCTGCCGCAAGGGAAAGCAACCGCTTAACCGTAAGCCCTTTAAACCTTGGCGGTGCTTGAAAAGCGTAACCCAGTCCAAGCTTTGCCCTTTCGGTTATATCCAAATCACTTATATCAACACCGTCTAAAGTTATTTTGCCCGCAGTGGGTTTTATAATCCCCATGGCAAGTCGTGCAAGCGTGCTTTTACCTCCGCCGTTGGGGCCTGTTATAACAAGTATTTCACCGTCCTTAAGTTCCAAAGACAGCCCTTTAATTATATCTGTTTCACCGTCGGGTGCGGTGTAACGTACATTTTCAAACTTCAACATTGTATAAGTTTCTCCTTAGTATATGCAAATGCACTTTCCAAATAATCCTTGCCTACCGTTTTTTCTGCCGCCGCAAGGTAATCGTTTATACGGTCAATGTCGTTCATGCCGTGGGCATCGGTACCCAAAGTAAACAGAAAACCTTTATCCGCCAATTTTTTAAGCTTGCGCCTGTGTCTGCCTGCAAAAGCTCCTATGTTGACCTGCGCATGGCACCCCATATCAAATAATTCAGCAAGCAGTCCCTTGTCAAGCAAAAACGGATACCTTTCTATGTGGGCAAGCACGGGCGTAAGTCCGCAGTTAAAAACAAGACGCTCCAAATTTTCGGCAGTAACGCTGCTGTATTTTTTGTCATAGGGTAGCTCTGTCAGCATAACCCCTTTGCAGTCTATTGTAAGCGGTACAAGGTTCTCGTTGTTAAAAAGAAGCGCGGTCAAATATACCTCCGCCGCTAAATGAAGCTTTGGTACATCGCTGTGTGCAACAGCGTTTTTCAGTTTGTCAAAAGCCAACTGTCTGCCCTTAACAAAGCTTTCTGCCGTGCAGGTATTAGAATAAAAGTGGGAGCTTAAAACGACCCTTTCAAACCCTGCCGCCTTTAAAGACTTAAGCATTTCCACCGATTCTTTTTCGCTTTCTGCTCCGTCATCAAACCTCGGCAATATGTGGGTGTGAAAATCTGTCATTCCTCGTCCTTCTTTTCCGTTTCTTTGTTAAGCGGCTTGGGTTCTGTATTTATCTTCTCCATATATTTACCCATGCTCTTGTACTTGCGGGTAACATTTTCACTGGAACAGTTAACGACAACCCCCAAAATCTTTGCGTTTATGAACTGAAGTTTGGAAAGTGCCGCCTCCAGCTCCCCGTGCGAAGAATAGTTCTGCCTGGTAACCAATACCATGCCGTCGGAAATTTTAATAAGCGGCAAGGCGTCGGCAACAACGTTAATGGGCGGTGTGTCTATTATTATATATTCGTATCTCTCGGACAAGGTATTCAGCATGTCCTGCATACGTTCGCTTGCCAGCATTTCCGATGGATTAGGTGCAATAAGACCGGAGGAAAGAACGTCCAGATTTTCAAAACGGGATTTTTGCACGGCGTCATCCAAATTGGCAAGCCCGCTTAAAACATTGGAAACCCCAACGTTGTTGCTAAGTCCCAACGCCTTATGCATACGGGGCTTTCTAAGGTCACAGTCTATAAGCAATACTTTGGAATACGCTCTCGAAAAAGAAACGGCAACATTGAGGGCGGTAGTGCTTTTACCCTCTGAGGGGATAGCGCTTGTAAATACCAAGCGTCTGCAACCTTCCTTCATGACGGAAAGGGCTATATTTGTCCTTATTGCTTTGTATGCTTCCTTAACGGAAAACATAAGTGCGGTTTCGTTATCGGTGTTATAAGAGGAATATTTGTGTATATAAGCGGGTTCTTTTTTTCTAAAAAACATAGCCTTTCCTCCTATTTTTCACGTGTTCTCTTGTACTTGCTGTATTTGCTATAATACTTGTAATTGCTGTTGCTTGCAGTAGCCTTGCTGTCAAAGGTGGGCACAGTGCCTAAAACGGGCAGATTGTAACGTTCCTTTATTTCGGAAGCGTTTCTCAAACGGTAGTCGTACAAATCCTTTACAAACACCACAAAAAACGCAAACAAAGCACCCAAAGCAAAGCCTATAATAACACTGCGCTTGTAAGAAACGGTGCTTACCCCGGTTATTCTCGTGTAATCAACTACCTCTACGCCCTGTACCTTGAATTCACTGCTAAGATATTCCGCAGTGCAAGATTCTATGGCATAGGCGATGTTATATGCAAGGTCACGGTTAGTGCTGTAAACTCTCGTGTATATGATCTCAGTCTCGTTTTTTTGGCCTATTTCAACAGAACCGTATATACCGTTTGGCGATGTAATTTGTTTATCAGCTTCACTTAAATTGTTATAAACATGGTTGCTGAATTTAACGGTCTTCAAAAGCTCTATATAGGTAGATACATAATTTCTTTCGGCATTAATGTTGGAGGAAGGAGAGCCATCTTCTTTGTAAACCGTGTTTACGTAAAGTTCTGTATAGGCAGTATAAACGGGCACTGTATTGTTCTTTTTGTAATAATACATAAAGGCGGCAAATAACAGCGCTACAGCCATAATTACCAAGAAATTTTTCCTAAGCAGTTTTACAATTTTTTCAAAGCTGAAATTCATAGCTTTTTCTCCCTTACTTAGATTGTACCTGCGCTCTTCTGTAGGTAGGCACGGCTTCCGCCAAAGCGGCTATCGCACCGTCACGGTCGTTGTTGCCTGCGTACATGCACATATTGTCATAGCACGCCAAAAGCTTTTCGCTGTCAATATTTCCGCTTTCCTCAATGAAAATTTTACCGTGCTTTGTGCTTTCCAGGTTATCGCCCATAAGCAACTCTTCGAAAAGTTTTTCACCGGGACGCAGTCCCACATACTTGATCTTTATATCCTTATCGGGCACGTAACCGTGCATCCTTATCAAGTTTCGCGCAAGGTCGTCGATTTTCACCGGTGTGCCCATATCCAATACAAATATCTCGCCGCCCTTTGCCATTGCACCGGCCCTAAGCACCAAAGAAACAGCTTCCGGTATAGTCATAAAGAAACGTGTTATTTCGGGGTGGGTAACGGGTAGATCCTTCTTTTGTTCTATCAGCTTGTTGAACAGGGGAATAACCGAACCGTTAGAGCCCAAAACATTGCCGAATCGAACGGCGCAATATTCCGTGTGTCCGGACTTTTTGTTAAAATGCTGTATAAGCATTTCACAAAAACGCTTGGTTGCCCCCATAACATTTGTGGGATTTACCGCTTTATCGCTGGATATAAGCAAAAAGCGGTCTGATTCATATTTATCTGCCAGATAAGCCACGTTATAAGTGCCTGCGATGTTGTTCTTAAGCGCCTCCTCCGGGTCGTTTTCCATAAGCGGAACGTGTTTATGCGCCGCAGCATGAAATACAAGGGAAGGGCGGTATCTTTCAAACAAAACCTCCATCTTGCCAAAGTCACGCACGGAGGAAATGTGCACTGTTATGGGTGCCTTCGCACCGTAATTTGTGTATATCTCTTGCTGAATATCGTATGCATTGTTTTCGCTTATATCCACAATAAGCAGCCGTTCAGGGTTGTATGCCATTATCTGACGGCAAAGCTCACTGCCTATACTGCCGCCGCCGCCCGTAACCATTACGGTCTTACCGCATATAAGTTCTGCGCTTTCTTTAACGTCCAGGGACACGGGCTCTCTGCCTAAAAGGTCTTCTGCGTTAATCTTGCGCATTTGACTCATAAGCTTGTTGTTATCGACTATATTGTATATTTCGGGTATTATTTTTACTTCCAGACCCGTTTCATTGCAAAGTCTTACAATACGCTTTTTTGTATCTCCGTCAGCAGAGGGTATGGCAATAATTATAACCTGCGCCTTTGTACTTTCGGCAACACGTGCCAACTTTTCGATGGGGCCGTATACGTTAACCCCTTGAATATTTCTGCCGACCTTGTCTGCGTCATCGTCCAAAACGCCGACTACGGAGTATTCACACTCCGTATTCTGAATTTCAGATAAAAGCAACCAACAAGCCTGCCCTGCGCCTACAATAAGCGTGCGGCGCTTTTCTTTGCTTTCGTGGTGGGTGTGTATGCCTTTTTTTATTTCGTAAAGAGTGCGGTATACCATGCGTATGCCCACAATACAGGTTACGGAGGTTATAACGGCAAATATTATGAACACGGACATAAGCCGTTCCTGCCCCTCGGCATTGGAAACGATATGTTGTGTTGCTGCGGGGAAACCGCTAAGCTTGTTTACGGAAAAACATGTCACCGCAGAAAGTGCAACGGAAAAAGCTATAGGCAAATAATACTTTATTTGCGCATAACGCCAAATGCGAGAATAAGCCCCCGTAAAAGCTAACATTAGCACCATAACTGCTGCGTTTTCGGCAGTAAAAACAACAAATTCGGTAGTAAGTCTTTCGCCGATTATAAGAGCCCAAGAAAAAGCAAAGCCTAAACAAACGCAAATTAAATCAGCCAAAAAAAGCATAAGTCTGCGTCTTTTGTTTTTTATAAAAACAGAAAGCTTTTCCAAACAGCCTTCAACCCCTTTTTAGTTTTAAGATTACCGTACAGCGCGCTTAAAACAATCAAAAACGGCAAAATACGGGAAATTATACACTGACCCTTTTAACTATTTGATTATACCAATTTTTTTCCCTTATGTCAACATAATTTTTGAACATATTGCTATTGACTATCAAGGTAAAATGTAGTAATATGTATTCATTAAAAATTAATTGAAAAGAGGAATAGTTATGAGCAGAATTTATAATTTCTCGGCAGGTCCTTCCATGTTGCCTGAGGCTGTGCTTAACAAGGCGGCAGAGGAAATGCTGGACTATCAGGGCAGCGGCATGTCCGTTATGGAGATGAGCCACCGTTCACCTGTGTACGACAAGATAATAAAGGATGCCGAAGCTTCGCTCAGAAAGCTGATGAATATTCCCGATAATTATAAGGTTCTCTTCCTTCAGGGCGGCGCAACCCTTCAGTTCTCCGCCGTTCCCCTCAACCTTATGAAAACCGGTAAGGCAGACTATATCGTATCCGGTCAGTTCTCCGGAAAGGCAGCAAAGGAAGCTGAAAGATACGGCACCGTTAACATAGTTGCTACCAGCAAGGATAAGACCTTCTCTTACGTTCCCGTTGTTGGTAAGGAGGATTTCTCTCCCGACGCAGACTATGTACACATTTGTTATAACAACACCATTTACGGTACGGTTTACAACTATGTGCCCGACACAGGCGATATCCCTTTGGTTGCGGATATGTCTTCCGGCATTCTTTCCGTTCCCGTTGACGTAAGCAAGTACGGCGTTATCTACGCAGGCGCACAGAAGAATATGGCCCCTGCAGGACTTACTGTTGTTATCATCAGGGAAGATTTGCTTGGCAACGCTCTTCCCCAGTGCCCCGGTTATATGGATTATAAGACTCAGGCAGATAACGACTCTATGCTTAACACTCCTCCTTGCTACTCCATCTATGTTGCAGGCTTGGTTTATGAGTGGATTCTCGGTCTCGGCGGTCTTGAGGTTATGGAAAAGATGAACCGTGAAAAGGCAGCTATCCTTTACGATTACCTTGATAACTCCAAGCTTTTCAAGCCCACTGCAGAAAAAGAATTCCGTTCTCTTATGAACGTATGCTTCGTTACCGGTGATGCTGACCTTGATAAGGAATTTTGCTCTGCCGCCGCAAAAGCAGGCTTTGTAAACCTTAAGGGCCACCGTTCCGTTGGCGGTATGCGCGCATCCATCTACAATGCAATGCCTATCGAAGGCGTTAAGAAACTTGTAGAGTTTATGAAAGATTTTGAGGAGAAACACATATAATGAAGAATATTGCTTTACTTAATAAAATCGGCGCCGCAGGCCTTAAGCAGTTTGACAGCGCAAAGTATAACATCGGTTGCGAAGCCGCAGATGCCGATGCAATAATGGTCCGTTCCGCCGCAATGCACGATATGGAATTCGGCAAGAACCTTGTTGCTATTGCACGTGCAGGTGCAGGCGTTAACAATATCCCCGTTGACAGATGTGCAGAAGAGGGTATAGTTGTTTTCAATACGCCCGGTGCCAACGCAAACGGTGTTAAGGAACTTACCATGGCGGCTCTTCTTCTTGCTTCCCGTAATATCGCAGGCGGTATTGATTGGGCAAACAGCCTTACAAACGAAGAAAACGTTGCAAAGGCGGTTGAAGCAGGTAAAAGTCAGTTTGTAGGACCCGAACTTATGGGCAAGACCCTTGGTGTTATAGGTCTCGGCGCAATCGGCGGTCTCGTTGCTAACTGTGCTGCTTCCCTCGGTATGAAGGTTATCGGTTGTGACCCCTTCCTTACCGTTGACAATGCATGGCATCTCTCCCGCGCTATAATCAAGGCTAACAGCTTTGACGAAGTTTTTGAAAAGAGCGATTATATAAGCGTACACGTTCCCTCCACTAAGGACACTAAGGGGATGTTTAATGCTCGCAGTTTTTCCTTAATGAAGGACGGTGTAAGAATAGTTAACCTTTCCAGAGCAGACCTTGTTAACGTAGCAGATCTTAAGGCAGCTATAGCTGACGGTAAGGTAGCTTCTTACGTAACTGACTTCCCCACAAACGATACCATCAATTGCGACAAGATAGTTTGCATACCCCACCTTGGCGCCTCTACTCCCGAATCTGAGGAGAACTGTGCACTTATGGCGGCAAACGAGCTTATCGATTACGTAGAAAACGGCATAATCAAGAACAGCGTTAACTACCCCAATATCGATATGGCTAAGCAGGCAAAGACAAGAATTCTTGTTCTTCACGAAAATATACCCAATATCCTTGCACAGATTTCCGCAGTACTCAGCGGCAACGGCGCTAATATTGAGTCTATGCTTAACCGTTCCAAGGGCGCAAACGCTTGCAGTGTTCTTGATACTAATGATGACGTTAGCGACGCTATGATAGAAGGCATTTGCGCTATCGAAGGCGTAAGACGTGCGCTTGTAATATAGTTACCAAAGAAGGTGTTGGGACAGTGATTCTGTCAACAGAGTTTAATTATGCTTCTATCCTTTTCGGCACGGAAGCGGCAATAAAAATAGTTGCAGAGGCAGGCTTTAAGGGCTTGGATTATTCAATGTTCGACCTAACAAGGGAGGATAACCCCGTAAACCACAGCGATTACGAAAGTCGTATGAAAAGCTTTCGCAAGATAGCTGAGGACTGCGGTGTTTGCTTTAATCAAACCCACGCACCTTTTCCTTCCTTTAAGCAGGACAATGGAGAGTATAACACAAAAACTCTTCCAATGCTTGTCCGTGCCATAGAAGCTACGGCAGTTTTGGGTGCCCCCCATGTGGTTATGCATCCGCAACCCGTCGGCGACGACAGCTTGGAAATAAACATAGAGTTTTTCAGCGCCCTTGTGCCCTATTGTAAGCAGTACGGTGTTAAGATAGCCATCGAAAACCTTATAGCTCCTTCCTTTTTCGGTGTAGCTTCCGAGCTTGCAGGACTTTTGGACGCCCTTGACCCTCAGTACTTCACAGGGCTTGTGGATATCGGCCACGCTTCCATTAACGGCAACGCCGCCGAGTTTCTGCGCGGTATGGGTAACCGTGTTACCGCCCTCCATGTCCACGATAACGACGGTGTGCACGACAGCCACAATATGCCTTACAATAAGGGGCTGAATTGGGACGAGATTTGTACCGCCCTCAAGGAGATAGACTATAAAGGCGACCTGACTTACGAGGCGGGCTTTTATGTACGTCAATTTCCTAAGGAACTTGCTCCTGCCGCTTACAGAATGATGGCGGAAACAGGCAACTACCTCATAAGCAAAATTCAAAACTAAAAAACACCCCATGAAGCCGACAGGCTTCATGGGG
>JAZSIW010000137.1:0-25155 GCA_045534025.1 Eubacteriales bacterium
CGCCAAACACGGCTTTTTCGACAGGCTGACGCCCCCTGCCAATGCAGGGGGCGTTTTGCTGTATAAAAAACTCCCGTCATAGTGGCGGGAACAGAAAAGATATACATTTTGAGAAAGCTCAATAAAGAAAGGGCTGCCTCAAATGCCCTGTTTTGCATTTGAGACAGCCCGATTGTATCGGGTTAATTTAAAAGCCTGCTATAAGTCCTGCGTCAAATTTAAGCACCATTGCCGCATCAAGGCTGTTAACCGTTCCGTCGCTGTTAACGTCACCGATGGTAAGCTGTACATCGTCAAGGGTAATAAGACTTGCGTCATGCTTAAGGATGGTAGCTGCATCAAGGCTGTTAACCACGCCGTCGGCATTAACGTCGCCCTTTGCGGTGGTAATATGGTCGCATATCATGCACTTGCCGTTATCGTTGTAAAGGTGCCCCTCTATTTCAATCTTCATGTCGCAGTCTGCGCAACCGTGCCAATGGTCGGTGTCGTCATAGCTCCAGCTTGTGCTGAAGTGGTGGGTGTTAACCTCTTCACTGCCCTTAAGCGCGCCGCACTCAGCGCACTTGTGACCGGAGAATATCATTCCAAGCTCGTCAAGATAAAAATGGGGCACCCATCTGTGTGCGTGGTCACTATAGGAAACATAGTTTACGCCGTTGTAAACTATGTCTTCGCTGTAAACGTATATCATATCTATATAGTTGGGTATCTCGGTAATGGTGTTTTCAATTGATATTGTACGTGCTCTGTTTATAAGACCGCTGTATGCGTTTGCGTTGGTAAGACCTGCCGCGATATCGGCAGAGCGTACGTATATGTTTACAAGCGCGTCGCAGCCGGCAAAAGGCTTTGTTCCCCAACTGTCAAATACGCTTGTAATATTGTCGCCAATTACAAAGTTTTCCAGCTTTTTACAATTAGCAAAAAGGGCCTCTCCTAAGGAGGTAACACCGTTGCCTATTCTTGCGTTAACGAGGTTGTCGCAGGAACAAAATGCATAGTTACCCAAATATTCAACACTATCGGGCACATTTAATGAAGAAAGCGCATCGCAGTCAGAAAAAGCGTTGTAGCCTATAGTTGTAACCCCGTCCGGTATTTTTATAGCGGTTAAGGCATGACAATTACAAAAAGCATGTTCTCCTATGCCGGTGAGAGAATCGGGGAGAACAACTTCCTTAAGAGCGCTACAGCCATAGAACATATTGTCCGGAATATATTCAATATCGCACTCGAAAGTTGCTTTTTTAAGTTCAACGTTGTAATCAAATGCACCCTTGCCTATGCTGATTACGTTTTTTGGTATTACAATTTCGGTTATAGACTTACAAGTGCCAAAAGCATATTCACCAAGGGATGTAACGCTGTCGGGGATCGTTACGTTTGTAAGTTCATAGCACCAACCGAAAGCGTGACCGCCTATAACAGACACGCTGTTGGGGATAGTAACACTTATTGCGTTTCCACAACTTTCAAAAGCGTAATCACCTATTTTGGTGATGTTATTACCTATTATTATCTTTTTTACTTGGTTGTCTAAATCGTATCCGGAGCCACTGTCAAAGTGCTGATCCCACATATCTCCGACACCTGATACGGTCAAAACACCGGAGTTAGAGTCAAAGGTCCAGGTGGCATTGTCGCCGCAGGCACCCCTCATAATTTCCGCCGATGCGGGAACGGCGGTAAAAGAAATTGCTCCTACGCACATTATCAACGCAAGGACAAGACTTAAAGCTTTTTTCATTATTGTATTCCTCCTTAGTTTTTTAAACGGCTTTTTGCGCCATTTGTCATCTTAAAAACGATAATAACATATTTAAAAAGAATAGTCAAGGGTTTTATCGTTTTTAAAACGGATAAAACCTTTTTGCGGTAGGGTATTCTATAAAAAAGGAGGCATCGGTATGTACAGTAAATTCGTAAGAGAGCGCATTACAAGCCTTAGACTGCAAAAAGGCGTTTCGGAATACAAAATGAGCTATGATTTAGGTCATAGCCGAGGATACGTTAACAACATTTCCTCGGGCAAAGCCTTGCCCTCTATGCAGGAGTTTTTTGCTATCTGCGAATATTTTGATATAAGCCCCATGCAGTTTTTCAACACCGATGTAGAAAACCCCAATATGTTCGGCACAGCAGCAGAGCTGCTTGCCAAGCTTAACAGCGAGGATTTGGCGCTTACTCTGCAAAATATCAACCGCCTGCTTAAACAATAGTAAAAATCAGTCCGCCTTAACAAAAAAGGTGGACATTTTAATTTTTAGTGCTATAATGTAGTTAATCGGGAGGTGTTTCCTATGATAAACAAAGAGGTAGCGGTGCTTGCCGCCATCGAAGCGCAAATGAAAAGCCTTAGAGGCCACTTGGGTTTCTATTACAAAAACCTTGCCACGGGCTATGAGCACAGCGTGGGCGGTGACGAGGAGTACCTTGCCGCCAGCGTTATAAAGTTTCCGCTTTATATGCATGTTTTAAACAAGTGTGCGGCAGGGGAGCTTAGCCTTGACGACCGCATTGTTACAGAGCAGTCGGACAAAGTGCCAAGTTGCGGTGCGCTTAATATGTTTACCGGCGCTGTGGAGACGGATATACGTACCCTGTGCAGGCTTATGATATGTATAAGCGATAATACGGCAACCAACCGTCTTATACGTCTTTGCGGGCTTGAGGATGTGGAAAAGGGCTTTTTGGCAATGGGGCTCGGTAAAACCAAAATACGCCGTTATCTGTTTGACAGCGCATCCTCCGCCAAGGGTATACAAAACACAATTTGCCCTGCAGAGCTTGGCGAACTGCTTGAAATGCTTTACCGCGGCGAATTTATAAACGATGCGATAAGCAAAGAGGTAATAGACACTCTGGCGGAGCAGCAGATAAACCATAAGCTGGGCGGCAAGATATGTGATGCGGTTGCCATAGCCCACAAAACGGGCGAGGATGATGATTTAAGTAACGATGTGGGCATAATTTATGCCAAAAATCCGTTTATAATATGCTTTGCAGGTCATGACACGGATGTGTATCTTTGGGAGGACCTTATACGCAGGGCGGCATACGATTTATATAAGGTGAACAGTTAAGGAGGAAAAAGATATGGCATTTATAGATTTAAGGTTTTACAGCGAGGCTTTGGGTATGCAAACCGAGGCGGCAGTTATAATCCCACAACGCTCCACGGTGGGGCAGATAGGAGTGGAGACCAATGCAAAGCCGGGCGCTTACAAGTGTTTGTACCTGCTTCACGGCTTGGGCGGCGACAGTCTTTCCTGGATGCGCCTTTCTTCCATCGAGCGTTATGCGCTAAAATACGGCATCTGCGTGGTTATGCCCCGTGCGGACAAAAGCTATTACTGCAATATGCGCCACGGGCTTAACTACTATGACCATATAGCCAAGGAAGTACCCGCCACCGTTTGCGAGCTGCTTAATATTTCCGACAAGCGTGAGGACAGCTTTATCGCAGGTCTTTCCATGGGCGGCTACGGCGCACTTAAGATAGCACTGAGAGAGCCGCAGCGCTTTTGTGCAGGTGCGGGCATTTCTCCCTGCGGCGATATACGCAGTCTTAAGGGCTTCCGCAAGGAGTTTTTGCCCATCTTCGGCGAGGACGAGATAATCCCCGACGAGGACGACGCACTTTATCTTGCGGAAAAGCAAAAGGATAATCCGTTAAAGCCACGCCTGTATATGGGCATCGGCACCGAGGACTTTCTGTACGAAAACGCTAACAACCTGCGTCGCAAAATTGAGGAATGCGGCTACGACTTTACCTACCGTGAAGGTCCCGGCGCCCACAATTGGGACTTTTGGGATGAGTACATACAGTACGTCTTCGAATGGCTTGGGGATATGATAAAATAATCTGAGGTTAAAAGGAGGGCTTGCCCTCCTTTTTTATGCAAAATTTTATAAAATCCCCCTTTACAAACGGAAAAAAATGCTGTATAATGGTAAGGTAATAAACTTTAGCTTGCTAAAGTGCTTAAGAAAGGAACCCTATTATGAAAAAGATTTTAACCCTTGCACTTACGTTTGTGCTTCTGCTCTCCATGCTGCTCAGCTTCTCCGCTTGTAACGAAAAGAGCGACTGGGAAAAAGTGCAGGAACAAGGCTATTTCACCTGTGGCATTACTATGTACGCACCTATGAACTATAAAGATGCAAACGGCGAGCTTGTCGGCTTTGATACCGAATTTGCAAAGGCTGTTGCTAAAGAGCTTGGCGTTGAAGTTAAGTTCCAGGAAATTGATTGGGACCAGAAGTATACCGAACTCAACAGCGGTAAGATAGACCTTATCTGGAACGGTTATACCTATGGTATGGAAGGCGACGGCGTTTCCCGTACCGAATATGTAGATTTTACCTATTCCTATCTTGAAAACCGCCAGTGTGTTGTTACCAAGGCAGACGCTTTGAATACTCTCAGCACCAAGGAATCCTTCGCAGGTAAGAAGGCAGCTGTAGAAAGCGGCTCCTCCGGTGAAGGCGTTGCAATTGAACTTTCCGGTGACGAAAAGAACCTTGTTAAGTTCTCCTCTCAGGTTGATGCACTTAAGGAACTCCTCCTTGGCACCGTTGACTTTGTTGTAATTGACTGGCAGATGGCTAACTCCATGGTAGGCAAGGGTGACTTTGCATCCCTTTCCATCAACAACGCGCACACTCCCGATACCGAAGTTTACGCTATCGGTTGCCGTAAGGGCAGTGACCTTACCGCAAAGATTAACGAAGCTATGAAGAAGCTTTCCGCTAACGGCACTCTTGCTGAGATTGCTGCTAAGTATGACCTTACCGACGACCTTATTCCCAACATCGGCGGCTCTGCTCCCGCAGAAGATAAGAACGACGCTGCTTCCTCTGAAGAATCTGTGGCAGAATCTTCCGATGTTGAATCCGAAGAATCTGCAGTTGAATCTGTAGAATCCGCTGAAAGCTCTGAAGCTTCCGCAGCATAATGGATTTTTCTACCATAACATTAAAGCTTCTTGAGGGCTTTAAGGTTTCGTTTTGGCTCTTTGCCTTAACACTTGTATTTTCTCTGCCCTTAGGGCTTATAATTTCCTTCGGCTCTATGTCAAGGTTTAAGCCTGTGTCATGGATTGTCCGTGTTTTTGTTTGGATTATCAGAGGCACACCTCTTATGCTTCAGCTGTTTGTGGTGTTCTATGTACCGGGCCTTCTTTTTCATGCACAGATATTTAATGGTGAAAACGGTAGATTTTTAGCGGCATTGGTTGCCTTTGTTATCAACTACGCCTGTTATTTTTCCGAGATATTCCGCGGCGGTATTCAGGGCGTACCCAAGGGTCAGTACGAGGCGGCGCAGGTGCTTGGTATGACCGCAAAAGAGACCTTCTTTACGGTTGTGCTTATGCAGGTTGTAAAGCGTATACTCGCACCTATAAGCAATGAGGTTATAACCCTTGTTAAGGATACCTCCCTTGCACGTACCATCGCCGTTGCCGAAATATTTTATATCAACCAAACAGAGTTTCTCTCCCAGTCTTTGATATGGCCTTTGTTCTACATAGCGGTCTTCTTCCTCGTGTTCGTAGGCGCACTTACCCTCTTCTTCGGTTGGTGCGAAAAGAAGCTGTCCTATTACAGGGTGTGAGGTGGCGCTATGGCATATTTGAATATTAAAAACCTTAAAAAAAGCTTCGGCTACACACAAGTTTTGCACGGCATCGACTTTTCTATGGAAAAAGGTGAGGTTGTGGCGGTTATCGGCGCCTCCGGCGGCGGTAAAACAACCTTTCTGCGTTGCATTAACTTTCTTGAGATGGCAAACTCAGGCACTATCGAGATAGAGGGCGGATTTGAGTTTGATGCCCGAAAGACCTACAAGCCCAAGGAAATACGGGACATGCGCCTTAAGATGGGGCTTGTGTTCCAATCCTTCAACCTGTTCCCTCAATATACCGCATGGCAAAACGTGTATATCCCTCTTCAGCTTCGCTCTAAGGAGCGTTTGAAGGCGCAGTTCCCTCTCTTTAAGGCTCGCTTCAGCAAGCAATACAGAGCAGCGGTTAAAAGCGCACTTGAAACAAACAAAAAGCGCGCGGAGGACTTACTTGCAGATGTGGGGCTGTCCGATAAAATGGGCAACTACCCCTGTCAGCTTTCGGGCGGTCAGCAACAGCGTGTGGCAATAGCAAGGGCATTGGCGCAAGACCCTGCAGTGTTGTGCTTTGATGAGCCCACAAGTGCCCTGGACCCGGAATTGACGGGGGAGGTACTGCGTGTTATCTCCGAATTGAAGGAGCAAGGCCGCACAATGATTGTTGTCACCCATGAAATGGAGTTTGCCCGTAAAGTGGCAGACCGTGTGCTGTTTTTTGCGGACGGCGTAATAGAAGAGGAGGGTTCACCCCAACAAATCTTTGCCTGTCCCAAATCACCTAAAACAGCCGCATTTTTAAAACTGAATTAATCACCTCGATAAAAAGCAAAATACCTTTAGGCGTAAAACCTAAAGGTATTTTGTTGCCCTTTTAGGGGCTATTTTGAACGAAGTTGTATTCGATGCTTGCATTATCAAATAAGGGTTATGCTTCCTAAAACAGCCTTTACGTCTTCGTCGTCAAAAGCAATTTTGTTGTGGCCGTTTTCAAGCAAAACCATAGCCTGCAATACCCCTGCGTCAGTGTTCGACTCCAGCATTATATAGGGATATCCAAGACTTGTGCAGGTATATCCCGTCCAACGGTATTTGCCAAGAGTAAACGGGTTTATGTCCTCTACGTTGTCGTAAAAGCACTTCGGTGACATATAAAACTTATTCGTCGGTGTAAGGCAAAGTGTTATGCCGCATTTGGCAAAAATATCCAAAGGGCTATCAGCGTTTTTGTATACAAACAGCTTATAGGGTGTTTCCTTTCCGTCGCTGTCCGTCCCTGCAAAGTGTTGCCACCCATCAGGCACAAGCACTTCAAAAACGCCGTTGTTTATTACGCCCATTTGTCCTCAGCGGTGGGAACACGTATGTCGGAAAGACACTGTATATCGTTAAGGAACCATTGACCTGTAGAGGGCTTCTTGCGCAGCTTTATGCCGTAGGGATTGTCTGCGCCGGCGCTTTGAACATAAAGGATAGCCCAGTTTTCGTTGTCAAAGGAGTAGGGGTTTTCAATAACCGTAATAGTGTAAGGAACGGTAGGCTTGTAGCCGTTTTGAGGGGTAGCGCCTGCAAAGAAAGCAAAGGCCTTGTACGCCTTGTCTGTAAGACGTTCCTTAATAAATTGCTTTTCAAAGGGGCTAACGTTTTCAGGCCCCTTAAGCCAATCAAGCATTTCAAACATTTTGTCTGCGCTGTTTTCAAAGTTGCACAATGCGGCAACGGTAAGCGCCGCTGTCTTAAATGCGCTGTCAAGCTTTGCTTCGGGTAGTGCCTGCAGTTCTTCTACGGTAGTGGGAAGTGCGGAAAAAGTAAAGCTTTCCGTATGATTTCTGCCTTTACCGACGGATTGTACCGCTTTGTTCACAGCTTGCGTAGCTTCTTTTTTTATAGTGTTTTCTGCCATTTTTTTCAAAGAATCAAAAAGTCCCATTTATGTATTCCTCCTCTTTATTTGTCAGCCTTTACAAATCTTATGTTTATAAAGTTAAAATATCCGTCTGCATCCAAGGGTTTGATCCAAGAGTCAGTCTTTTCGCCGAAAGCTTCACCCTCTATGCCGCTGTCAAACCAAAACTCGCCGTCACGCTCTTCCCAAGCTTTGGGAGCGTCGGTCATCATACCGTCGTAAAGCGTAATCGCACCTGCCTCCACGGCGGCTTTAACTTCTTCGTCAGACACACCTTCAGGCAAAGGAGAAAGGAAATAAATCTTTCCGTCCTCGGCAACCTCTATTTGCATCCCAATCATACTTTTTCTTTCTGTTATCTCATTTGCAACCTCTTCCTCGTCGTTTTCGTCAACGTAAGGCATAGGTGCCTTCAAATATTCATCTGCGCTAAGATACACCATCCCACGCTCTTCATCCAAGGTGCCTATAGAGTCAAACTTCCATCTTCCTATGTAGCTCATAAAAACCTCCTGCTTATAAATTATTCTTGACGATGCAGGGCTTTTGTGCTATAATCATACAACCCCACACTTTACATTATACAAATTTATTTTGTTAAATCACCACACTTTTGATATAAAAAAGTGTGGGAACGGCAAATTTTTTACAAAAAGTGTGGGTTTAAAGTGTGGGCGTAACCAAATTTCAAAAAAGGAGGCTGTTGTAATGAATAAAAAACACACTGCGCTTGCGGCCGTGCCTTTTTTGCTTTTTGCTTTGACCGGGTGTGAGACAGTAGGAAAAAAGACTGCAAATCTCTCTGTCGTCTACGGCGTTGCGTTGGCATTGGCGCTTATCGCTTTGAGCGTTTATTTATTCGCCTCCTTTAAGAAGGAGAAATGGCTTACGGTTTTATTCTCGTCGGTTCTTGTGGTAAATGCGGGCTATTTTTGGCTTTCTGCTTCCAAGGATTTAGAAATGGCTCTGATGGCAAACCGACTTTCCTACCTTGGGTCTGTTTTCCTGCCATTATCGGTGCTTATGGTTGTTTTAAAAGTTACAAACACAAAATACCCAAAATGGCTTGCTTCGGTGCTTGTGGCCGTGGCGGCAATTGTGTTTGTTATAGCCGCAAGTCCGGGCTATTCAAAGCTGTATTACAGTGACGTAAGCTTTGTACGGGTGGACGGCGTAAGCTTTTTACAAAAGCAATACGGCCCCTTACACAGCTTGTATTTTGTGTATCTGCTGGTGTATTTTGTCGCGATGGTTACCACCGTTATATACCCTATCGTTAAAAAGAAGATATCTGTTACTTATCACGCTGTTATACTTGCCCTTGCCGTATTTGTAAACTTGGGTGTTTGGCTTATAGAGCAGTTTGTGGACGTGGGCTTTGAGGTGCTTTCCGTTTCCTACGTTATAAGTGAGTTGTTTTTGCTTGCTCTTTATGCAGTGATAAGCGAAGCGGAAAAAATGGCACAGCCTGTAAACCAAAAGGAAACAACGGTGCACATCGTTTACGTTAAAGAGGCAAAAACAAAAAAACTTACGGAAGAACAGCTTGAAATGTATAAAAACGGAGTGAAAGAGCTTACTCCTACGGAAAAACACATTTATTTGCTTTATACTCAACACAAAACCACCAAAGAAATAATGGCAGAGCTGAATATAAAAGAAAACACCTTAAAATTCCACAACAAAAATATATACGGTAAGCTGGGCGTTTCCTCACGCAAGCAACTGATGGAGATATACGGCAGGGTAAATTATACAGAATAAGTTACTATGCCGATAAGCGACAAAATTACGCTTATCGGCTTTTTGTCGGGGCCCTCAAGAAGCCGTCGGACATATTGGGGCATTTGTACTATAAAAGGTAAATACCCACACCGTTTGCCACACTTTTTGCGAAAACAAGTTGCATATCCCCACACTTTTTTCTGCAAAAGTGTGTTTTGTTATTAAGTCGGTATAGATATAATATACTTGGTGTTGTGTAAACATATTTCCAAAAGTGTTTTTGAACGGAGGTAACAATTATGAAAAACAAAACTTTACTAAGGACTGTTACGCTTCTTTTGTCTTTGTTGTTGCTTACGGGTGCGTTCCCTATGGCGGCACACGTAGCATCGGCAGAACCTTCGGTTGTTAGTCTGCCCATAGTAATAGACGGTTCTTCTTTGGCAGGCATAACTACTCCCGCAGGTATAAGCAACCTGCCTGTATCCGATGAATATTACTATTGTGACGGTTATTGTTGTGAAAATCTTTACATCTCTAATGCGTGGAGAGACGTTATAACGGATGAAGTGGCAACAAGCTTTGTAAACGGCAGACGTTATTATTTCGAAATTGCCATCCATCCCAAGGTGGGCTATAAATTCCCCGATGACTTTGACGTAAACGCCTTGTACCAAAATATGTCTGTAAGCGGCGTAGAGTGGGAAGAGATTATCGCAGGTAAAAGCGAAACGTATAATGCCTACTGGATGGATTTTTACATTACATACAACGCAGGAACAGGAATTCCCGCGGCATTAAAGGAGATCTCTTTACCTATAGAAATAGACGGTTCTTCTTTGGCAGGCATAACTACTCCCGTAGGTATAAGCAACCTGCCTGTATCCGATGAATATTACTATTGTGACGGTTATTGTTGTGAAAATCTTTACATCTCTAATGCGTGGAGAGACGTTATAACGGATGAAGTGGCAACAAGCTTTGTAAACGGCAGACGCTATTATTATGAAATCGCCGTTCATCCCCGTGCAGGCTATAAGCTTCCCGATGATTTTGATGTAAACGATATATACGAAAATATGACAGTAACAGGCGTAGAGTGGGAAGATGTTATAGGCGGCAAAAGCGAAACCTATAACACCTATTGGATGGATTTTTACATCACTTACAATGAAGAAATCGGTATTCCCGCCGCGCTTACCGAAATACAGCTGCCGTTGATAATAGACGGTTCATCACTTGCGGGCATAACAAGCCCTGCAGGCATCAGTAACCTGCCGCTGTCTGAAGAATTCCGCTATTGTGATAACAGCTGTAACGGTTACTTTACCTCTAACACTTGGTATGATATGAGCGACCAAGAGGCGGAAAGTTTTGAGGATGGCGAAGAATACTATTACCAAATAGCCATTCACCCCAACGAAGGATATAAACTGCCCGCAAGCTTTGACCAATATAACAGCATAAAGGTAGAGGGCGTCGAGTGGATCGGTGTTGATGCAGGTGTTAACGCTCTGTTTAGTGTGTACTGGGTAGGATTCCACTTTGTATATGACGAAAACGGCGAAAGCACAGAAAGCCCTGAAGAAACATCTGACGAAAGCACAGAAAGCGGTGAACAACAGGTCGGCTTGACCGGCGACGTAAACCTTGACGGTACGATAAACAGCCTTGATGCGGCACAGGTTTTAAAGCACGATGCGTTCCTTATAGTTCTTGCCGATGAGGGGCTTGTAAACGGAGACGTAAACAGCGACGGGGTGGTAAACAGCCTTGATGCGGCACAAATTTTAAAGTTTGACGCAGGGCTTATAATCGGTTTTTAACGGTTAAAGCTGTTGATTTTTAAAAACAGCTGTGCTATAATACTCACATTAGACAAAAGCAAAATTTCTATTACCGAAAGGAGTATAAATAATGGGACTTATTAAAGCAGGCATAGGCGCATTGGGCGGCACTTTTGCAGATCAATGGAAGGAGTTTTTCTATTGTGATGCTTTAAGCACTGATGTGCTTGTAAAAAAAGGACAGAAGCGCACAAGCGACAGATCCTCCAACACCAAGGGAGAAGACAATATAATCTCAAACGGCAGCGGTATTGCCGTTGCTGACGGTCAGTGCATGATTATAGTAGAGCAGGGCAAGATCGTTGAGGTTTGTGCAGAACCCGGCGAGTTTACTTACGATAGCTCTACAGAGCCTTCTATTTTCGCCGGCAGTCTCGGCAGAAGCATACTTGATACATTTAAGACCATTGGTAAGCGTTTCACATACGGCGGCGATACCGGTAAAGACCAGCGCGTTTATTACTTTAATACTAAGGAAATTCTCGGCAATAAGTTTGGCACAAAGAACCCCATAATGTTTGAGGTTGTAAACAAACGTCTTAATATGAGCAGAACCGTGCAGGTAAGATGTAACGGTATCTATTCTTACGTTATAAGCAACCCTCTGCTTTTCTACACCAAGGTTTGCGGTAACGTGGAATATGAATATACAAGGGATATGATAGACGAAACTCTTAAGACAGAGTTTATATCTGCCCTTCAGCCTGCTCTCGGTGCGCTTTCCGAGCTGGAGCTTAAGCCTTCTCAGCTTCCCGCAAAGGTTAACGAGCTTAAGGCGGCTATGAACGAAGCACTTAAGTTAGAGTGGGTAGACAGCCGCGGTATAACGGTAGAAAAGATAGCCCTTAATCCCATAACCCTCACCGATGAGGATATGAAGAAGATCAACCAGATGGAAGATGCGGCAACAATGGGCAGCAATCCTTTCATGATGGCGGGCAGAATGACCGACGCTACCGCAAATGCTATGGAAACTGCTGCAGGCAACAGCGCAGGCGCAATGACCGGCTTCATGGGTATGGGTATGGCAGGCGGCGCAATGGGCGGCGGTTTTAATGCAGCACAAAACCTTTACAATATGGGCGCACAGCAGCAGGTACAGCAGGGCGTTATTAATCCTGCAGTTCAAAAAGCTATGGACGAAGGCAAGGGTGCAATGGGCTGGCAGTGCTCCTGCGGCGCAACCGCAACAGGCAAGTTCTGTCCTGAGTGCGGAGCAAAGAAGCCCGAACCTAAGGCAGAAGGCGGCTGGAAATGCGCTTGCGGTGCAACACCTACGGGCAAATTCTGCCCCGAATGCGGTACGGCAAAGCCTGCGGAGGCAGAAGGCTGGACCTGCTCCTGCGGTGCGGTAAACAAGGGTAAGTTCTGTCCCGAATGCGGCGGTAAGAAGCCTGCGGGGGCTCCTCAGTACAAATGTGACAAGTGCGGTTGGGAACCTGAAAAGGGCGCGACCCCTCCCAAGTTCTGCCCCGAATGCGGCGATCCCTTTGACAACGGCGATTTAATTTAGTTTTTGCAATATAATAATCAGGTAAAGGAGTGAATTTCTTTGGCTGCATTACAAGAATATAAGTGCCCGTGCTGTAACGGTTCTATTGAATTTGACAGCAGTATTCAAAAGATGAAGTGCCCGTTTTGCGATACGGAGTTTGAAATGGAAGCCGTATTGGAATACGACAAAGACTTAAAGGCACAGACCGAAGATAATATGCAATGGGAAAGCTCTGCAGGTAACGAGTGGTACGAGGGCGAGACCGAAGGCCTGCGTGTGTATATCTGCGAGTCCTGCGGCGGCGAGATAGTTGCCGACGACACAACGGCGGCATCTGCCTGTCCCTTCTGTGATAACCCCGTTGTAATGAAGGGTCAGTTTATGGGTGACCTTAAGCCCGATTATGTTATTCCCTTTAAGCTGGATAAGGAAGCGGCGAAGAAAGCCCTTAAAAAGCATTACGAGGGTAAGCGCCTTCTTCCTAAAATTTTCAAAACCCAAAACCACATTGACGAGATTAAGGGCGTTTACGTTCCGTTCTGGCTGTTTGATGCGGATGCCGACGCCAACATAAGGTACAAAGCAACCCGTGTAAAAAGTTGGAGCGACGCCAACTATAACTACACAAAAACCAGCTTTTATTCCGTAAGACGTGCGGGAAGCCTTGGCTTTGAAAGAGTGCCCGTTGACGGCTCCACCAAAATGGCGGATGACCTTATGGAGTCTATCGAGCCCTTCAGTTTCGACGGAGCTGTGGACTTCCAGACCGCATATCTTTCCGGTTATCTTGCGGATAAGTATGACGTAAACTCCGAGCAAAGCATAGAACGTGCAAACGAGCGCATCAAGCGCAGTACGGAGGAAGCGTTTAAATCCACTGTAGAGGGTTATGCTACCGTTGTGCCGGAGCATACGGGCATACAGCTTCAAAACGGCAAGGCAAAATATGCACTTTACCCCGTTTGGTTGCTTAACACCTCTTGGAACGGCAAGAAATACACCTTCGCAATGAACGGTCAGACAGGCAAGTTTGTGGGCGACCTTCCTTTGGATAAATCCGCTTACAAAAAATGGCTGTTTGGGCTTACGGGTGCAATAGGTGCGGCGGCTTACGCTCTTATGTACCTGCTTTGGTTACTGGAAGGAGGTGCAGGGAAATGAAGAAAGTATTATGTGTTCTTTTCGCACTTCTTATGTGTTCCGCCCTTGCGGTAAACGTTTATGCGGCTCCCGACCGACTTGTTGACGGGGCAGACCTGCTTAACAGCGCAGAGGAGCAAGCTCTTCGCGCAAGGCTTGATGAGGTAAGCAAAAAGCACGAGGTCGATATTGTTGTCGTTACTGTGAAAAAGATTGATGGCGTGGCTTGGGATTATGCGGAATCCTTGTTTTTGAACGGTCAGTATGGTCAAGGCAAAAATAAAGATTGTGTCATAATGCTTTTTACAAAGCTTAATGAAACCGAAGAAAAAGAAGTAGCGATTTTCACTCATGGACTTGGAGAAGAGGCTATCAGCGATTCGGACGCAAGTTCTGTTATAGATGAAATGGCGAGCGGCATAGAATCAGAAAACTATGTAGGAGCTTTTAACATCTTTGTTGACGAATGTGACGAGCGTATTGGTGACTATATTTACAATAAGACCCATTTCGCTTACGTCAAAAAGGCGTTTATCGCTTTGATTATCGGCTTTATTGTAGCTCTTATTGCTACAAGCGTAATGAAGGGCAAGCTTAAATCCGTTCATTATCAATCTGCCGCAACAAATTATGTTAAGGCAGGCAGTCTTAAGATTACCGATTCTAAGGATACATATCTTTACAGTACGGTAAGCCGTGTTGCTAAACCAAAAAACAACTCATCCGGTGGAGGCTCCTCTCGCTCTGGCGGGGGCGGCGCAAGCAGAAAGTTTTAATATTAAAACATCAGCAGACTTTACCTCTGCTGATGTTTTTTTAAATGCCTTATTGACACGGGGGGCGTTGCCATGTTAAACTTTGGCTATACTAAACTATACAAATACATTTTTCAGGAGGAATAATTTATGGCAAACAGATTTGTATCCAACCCCATATCCTATCACGGCAAAGGCGCTATTACGGAAATCCCTGCTATTATCGCCGCAAAGGGCTTTAAAAAGGCTTTTGTTGCCACCGACCCCGACCTTGTAAAGTTCGGTGTTACCAAAAAGGTAACAGATATCCTTGACGGCGCAGGCATGGCTTACGAGATATATTCCGACATTAAGCCCAACCCCACAATAGAGAACGTTCAGAACGGCGTTGCCGCCTATAAGGCATCAGGCGCCGATTATATGATAGCTGTTGGCGGCGGCTCTTCCATGGATACCGCAAAAGCTATCGGTATTATCATAAACAATCCCGAATTTGCAGACGTACGCAGCCTTGAGGGCGTTGCACCTACCAAGAACCGTACCGTCTATACAATTGCCGTACCTACCACTGCAGGAACCGCCGCAGAGGCAACCATCAACTACGTTATCACCGATGTAGAGCGCAAGCGTAAGTTCGTATGCGTTGACGTTAACGATATCCCCGACGTAGCCGTTGTTGACCCTGATATGATGGCAACCATGCCCAAGGGCCTTACCGCCGCTACAGGTATGGACGCACTTACCCACGCCATAGAGGGCTACACCACCAAGGCGGCTTGGGCACTTCCCGACTGCCTTAATTTAGAGGCAATCCGTCTTATCTCCTCCAGCCTCAGAGGCGCTGTTGAAAACGACCCTCAGGGTAGAGAAGGAATGGCGCTTGGTCAGTTTGTAACAGGTATGGCATTCTCCAACGTAGGTCTTGGCATCGCACACTCCGTTGCACATACCCTCGGCGCAGTATATGATACCGCCCACGGTGTTGCATGTGCAATGATGTTGCCCATAGTTATGGAATACAACGCAGACTGCACGGGTGAGAAGTATAAAGCAATAGCAGAGGCGATGGGCGTTAACACCGCAGGTATGTCCGTAGAGGAATACCGCAAAGCGGCAGTGGACGCAGTACGTCAGCTCAGTATTGACGTGGGCATCCCCACCAAGCTTGCAGGCCTTAAGGAAGAGGATTTGGACTTCCTTGCAGAGTCTGCTTATGCAGATGCCTGTGCACCCGGTAACCCTAAAGCGGCTTCCGTAGAGGATATAAAGGCGCTTATAAGAAAGCTTATGTAATTTAAAGAAAAAGAAAAGGAGAGGGTTTTCCCTCTCCTTTGTTTTACGTATTTTTAAGCGGACAGCATCTTTCTTAGTGATACAAGGTCGGTGGTGTTAACCGTCATATCAAGGCTTGTGTCGGCGGCTTTTTTCATCAGCTCTGTAAAATCGTTTCTGCCCGATATGTACTTTCGTATTATGGCATAGTCAATTGTAGAAACGGCGGCGTCTCCGTTAATGTCACCGTAAAGAACCGTAGTGCGGCTTTCTCCGTTACAGCTTACGGTCCAACCCGTACCTACGAACGAGGTGTCCGTTACCGTAACACCTTCTCCGTTGGTAATGCTTATATCGTATTTAAACAGCCCTTTAAGCTCTGTTGCGGTAATGATGCCCGACCAGGCAAAATAGCTGTCGTCCAATCCGTAGCTTCCAGTAGCTGCTGCGGCGTCTGTCAGCTCCAATTTGGCGGCAGATACCACGCTGAACGCCGTGCTGAGCAGGGTGTGAGTTACAGGAGTGGTGGCGTTAATTGTTTGTACCTGCACCTTGTACGTGTACGTCCCTACAGGCAAGGAGGCAAAGCTTATATCTTTGGTTGCCGCCGATAATGAGTAGCTGTTTACGTAGGGGCTTGCCCTATGGGAAGCAACCGTGTTTCCGCCCGAATCCAGTACCGAAACGGTAACACCGTACAATCCGGTAGTACAGGAGATCTTACCTCCCAAGCTAAAGGCAGTGCCCTCCGTCAGTTCCGTGGGATATACGCTGCTTTCTACCTTTGCCCATGCAGCATAAAAGGTAACTATATCTCTGTCCGTGCTGGTAGTGCTTGCAACCGTACATTGGTCCGAATAGGTCTTAAAGAATTTACCGGAGGTATCATTGCCTGCGGGTATCCAATAGTTACTGCTGATAGAGTCTGCGCTCTTGTAGCACCAAGCAGAATCAGAACGTCTGAAGCCGATCCAGCCAACAAAGGTATAGCCTTTGCGGGTGAAGGTGTTGGCTCTTATTTTGGTGGAAGTGCCGTATACAACCTTCGTGTCTTCCATGGTACCTGTGCCGCCGTTTGCGTCATACTGTATGTAATAGGATTTTGTGCCTGTGCTGTTGGGCGTCCATTGAGCGTAACAGGTTACAACGTCGCCGTCAACTGCGGTAAGGGCAGAAACTGTGCGCATATCTTCGTATAAAGCAAGTCTTGCACCTGCGGGCTGACTGCCCTTGGCATACCAAGTAGCGCCGCCGTCGGTATCAAAGTAAAGCCATTTTCCGTCGGACTTTCGGGTTAAATACCAGCCGGCAAAGGTGTATCCGCTTCTTGTAAAGTAATTGGGTCGCAGCTTGTTGGATATACCTCTGATGTGTATGGTCTGGTTCATGGAGTAGTTGCCTGAGCTGGAGTTTGTACCGCTGTCCACACCGCCGTTAGCGTTGTATTTTACCGTGTACACAACAGAATTTTCGTCTACTATGGGAGTAAAATCCCCGCTGCCGCTGGTATAGCTTAGTGAGTACACGCCCTCATAGCTTGCAACAGGAGCGCCGTTGGCGTTTATGTACATTTTAAGGTCGCCTGTAGTGCCTTGCTCCGTACGGAAGCCTACCGATTCAACCTCAAGGGTAGTGCAAGATGAGCTTACATCCGACGCTAATAGGTAAAAGTTGGTTTTTGTTGGGTGCACAAGAGTGGTTTTGTTTGTGGAGAAATCCATAAGTGCATCGGTAAGAACGTCGCCCACATAGTATGTTAAAATAACATTTGTGGTAATCGAGCCGCCACCGGGCTTGAACATAGGTACATATATGGTTTTTTCAAGGGCGTTGTATCCAAAGCCTTGGTTTACCCAGGTTTCCATATTTGCGTAAGTGCCTGCAGAAGAGTTGCTTTTAGCAAAAACGGCATTTCTTTTATCTATGGTAAAAAGCTTATAGCAAGTGACTTTGGTTGGGTTGGCTACGGTGCCGCCCGGGTCTGTATCCGCAATCTTGCAATAATAAAAGGTTTCGGCGTTCTTTACAAGCAAATAAAAATATCCGTTTTTGTGTTTGTATTGGCGAACGCTGGAAACGGTAATAGAGGTTCCGGAAGTGTTTACGGTGTCAAAACAGCCGGTAAAATACAAATTACTACCCGATATTTTAAGCCTTGTCAGGGATTGCCCCTTAATGCTTGTGGCGGCCAGCATATAGTTAGTGCCGCTTTCGGTAACAACAAGAAGGTCGTTTGCGTGTCCGCAAGTGTTACAGCCGCTTGGAGAGGTGGCGGAGGTGCTTGAATAGTAATTCATATAGGTAACCGCTTTTGTGTTTGCGTTGGTGCGTGCAATGGAAACGTATGTATCGTCACTGTTGCGCTTGGCGGTGTAAATATAGGTAGTGCCCACGTTCATGCCCTGCATAGAGGAGCAGGTCGTACCGCCAACGGTTTGATTTGCGTGTAAGGAAACAAGACTTGATTCCTTCATAGTCCAGGTGGTATAACCGTTATAGGAATATTTAGAACTTGTAACGGGAAGTTCGATTTTAGCCTTTGCTTCTTTATCAATGCTTATATTACCCGCAGTAGCCGCAATAGCAGGGCAAAGCAAGCATAAACACAGCATTGCAGAAAAGATGCGCATTATTTGTTTCATTACCGAAAAACCTCCTTGAAAATTTTATTATATCTAACCGTTTATAAGTGTAACACAAACAAAAAAGTATGTCAATTACTTACTATACAGATAAATACATTAATAAACAAAAACTGTAACAGAAAGCTAAACTTAAGCGTTGTTTTTTTTGGTGAAAATGCAGCGAAAAATAATGATAATATATTGATTTGTAAACTCGCTTGTGCTATAATCCAAGATGGTGGGGTTGGAATACCCCTTGGTGTTGTGTTGCTTTTTATAGAAGCGTTTTTCAAAAATCGACAAATTTGTTTTCGGTATTTGGAGAAAAGACAAATGTATAAGCATATAATAAAAAGACTAATAGACATAATAGTTTCGCTAATAGCAATAATATTATCGGCGTTTCCCATGTTGCTTTTGGTTATCGCAATAAAAATTGACGACCCCGGTCCTGTACTGTTTAAGCAAAAGCGTGTAGGAATAAAGAAGAAGGGTAAAATCAGTTATTTTAATATCTGTAAGTTTCGCAGCATGAAGATGTCCACCCCGCATGATGTCCCTACCCATCTTCTTGAAAACCCCGAGCAATACATAACCCGTGTCGGTAAGTTTATAAGAAAATTCAGCTTGGACGAGCTTCCGCAAATATATCAAGTATTCACCTCTAAACTGTCCTTTGTAGGCCCCAGACCCGCTTTGTGGACTCAGGACGATTTAGTGGCGGAACGTGAAAAATACGGGGCTAACGATGTAAAACCGGGCATTACGGGTTGGGCGCAGATAAACGGCAGAGATGAGCTGGAGATACCCATTAAAGCAAAGCTTGACGGAGAGTATGCCACCGCCATGAAGAAGGGGTGGTTCAGGGGCTTTGCTATGGACGTAAGATGTTTTTTCGGCACTTTTTTGTCAGTGCTTAGGTCTGACGGTGTGGTTGAAGGCGGCACGGGTGAACTTGAAAAGCAGGAGAAGGAAAAGGAAGTGGCGGCAAAATGAAAAAGGTTTTAATAACCGGTGCCGACAGCTATATAGGCACTTCCTTCGAGACTTATATAAAATCTAAGTACCCCGCCAACTACAGTATAGACTCTGTTGATATGAAGGACGAAAGCTGGCAAAGTAAAAGCTTTGCGGGCTATGACAGTGTTTTTCACGTGGCGGGTATTGCCCATTCCGACAGCGGCAAAATCAGTAAAGACAAAGAAAAACTGTATTATGCGGTCAATACCGATCTGGCCGTAAAAACGGCGCAAAAAGCCAAGGCGGACGGAGTTCGGCAGTTCATTTTTATGAGCAGTGCCATAGTCTACGGCGACAGCGCCCCCATAGGCAGGGAAAAGCTGATAACAAAGGAAACGCCCCCAAGCCCCGCCAATTGCTACGGTGACAGCAAGCTTAAGGCAGAGGAAGGGCTTCGCAGTCTTGAGTGCGAAGGGTTTAAGGCTGTTATACTGCGCTGTCCTATGATTTACGGCAAGGGCAGTAAGGGTAATTACCCCACACTTTCGAGACTTGCCCGTAAGCTTCCCCTCTTTCCGTATGTTAAAAATCAGCGCTCTATGCTTTACATAGAAAACCTGTGCGAGTTTGTAAGGCTTATGATAGAGGATGAGCAATCGGGCACTTTTTGGCCGCAAAACCAAGTGTACAGCAACACAAGTGAGCTTGTTAAGCTTATTGCCGCCGTTCATGGCAAAAAACTGCGTCTTGTAAAGGGCTTTGGCTGGGCGCTTAAGCTTATGGCGTGCTTTTCCGGTATGATTAGGAAGGCATTTGGTAACTTGGCTTACAGTAAAGAGATAAGCGAATATTCTAAAAACTACCGTGTTTGCGATTTGGCAGAAAGCATAAAACGCACGGAGGGTGAGCTATGAAGCAAAAGCATTTACTTGTAGTCAGCCAATATTTCCATCCCGAACTCTTCCGTATTAATGATATGTGCCGTGAATGGGTAAAAAGAGGGTACAAGGTAACGGTATTGACAGGAATCCCAAATTATCCCCGGGGCAAGTTCTATAAGGGTTACGGCTTATTTAAAAAACGCAAAGAACAATGGAACGGCGTTGATATAATAAGAATTCCTCTTGTTGCCAGAGGTAAAACCGTCGTGGGCTTGGCGCTTAACTATCTGTCCTTTGTGGTATCGGGCTTTTTTTGGAAGTGCTTTACAAGCTTGCGTGCAGATGCGGTATTTACCTTCGAGGTATCTCCCATGACCCAAGCCCTTGTGGGCGTGTGGTTTGCAAAACGCCGTAAAATCCCGCACCTTATATATGTGCAGGACCTTTGGCCCGAAAATTTGGAGATTGTTGCGGGCATTCACAGCAAGCTTATAATCGGACCTGTCAGCAGAATGGTTAACAAGATATATAAAAGGTCGGCAAAAATTTTCGCAACCTCTCCGTCTTTTGTGGAAGAGATACGCAAAAGAACGGCAGGGGAAGAGGAAAAGGTTATATATTGGCCACAGTATGCTGAAGAGTTTTATGTGCCTCTTCCCAAAAAAACGGTGGAGGGTATTCCCGACGACGAAAGGTTTAAGATAATCTTTACGGGTAATATCGGGCAAGCACAGGGACTGGAGGTTTTGCCTCGCACGGCAAAGCTTTTAAAGGACGGCGGTACGACGGACGTTTTGTTTGTCATCATCGGTGACGGACGGCATAAAGAGGCACTTGTTGAGGATATTAAGGCGCAGGATGCAGAGGATATGTTTTGTATCATAGGGCGTCAGCCTGCAGAAACAATCCCGAATTATCTTGCCGCTTGCGATGCAGCGTTTGTTTCTTTTGCCAAAGAGCCGCTTTTTGAAAAGACCATCCCCGCAAAGCTACAGTCATATATGGCTTGCGGTATGCCTGTGGTAGCTTCCGCCACAGGTGAGACGGCGCGCGTTATAGGTGAGGCGAAATGCGGCGTTTGCTGCGACACGGGCAACGGGGAAGAGCTTGCACGGGGGATAAAGGAGCTTCGCAGTATGAATCTTACGGAAATGGCGCAGAATGCAAGGAGTTACTTCGAAAAACATTTTTCAAAGCAAAACCTTATGGACATAATGGACGGTTATTTTGAAGACGGTATCTTCAAGTAGAAGCTATGGGACATCTCAGACTTACAGTCTGTTAACATATAAACAAAAATAGAGAAGGAGAAAAGTAATGAAAAAATCAAGCAGAATCGTAGCATTAATTCTTTGTGCAGTTATGATTTTAGGCACGCTTTCCGCTATTACCTTCAGTGCTTTCGCCGCTGAAGTAAGTTTTGACAGCGCAGCCCTTTCAATTGCAACAGAGAAGAATTCCACCTTGGCTCCCGGCGTTACTTTGGACAGTTACACGCTTTATAACAACAAGAACGAACAGGTTAAAATGTTTGTTACCACTGCTGATATGAGCGTGGATACAGTTAAGCTGTATGCGTCCTACAAGGACATGAATCCCACCAACTACGGTATGTCCAAACTTACCGAGCAGGTGGCATCTTTCAACCAAAAGGTTTCCGCAGGGGATAACTATTATCAGGGAACTGTTGTTGCAGGTATCAACGCATCCTATTACAACATGATAACAGGTAAGCCCACAGGTACCTTTGTTATGAACGGTATTGACGTTACCACCGAAAGCGAAGGTAACGCTTACGGCTACTTCGCAGTAATGAAGGACGGCTCCGTTAAGATCGGTAACAAGGGCGACTACTCTAAGGACAAGGGCAACATTCAGGAAGCGATAGGTATTTATACCATGCTTATCGTTGACGGTCAGATTTGCTCCGGCCTTAATGCTACCCAGTATTATCCCCGTCAGACTATCGGTATAACCGCAGACGGCAAGGTGATACTCATGACGGCAGACGGTAACCAAGCACCTAAGTCCATCGGTCTTACCGTTGTTGAACAGGCGCAGGTTATGCTTGATCTGGGCTGTGTTTGGGCAGGTCACTTGGACGGCGGTGGCTCTTGTACATACGCTGCAAAGGCAGAAGGCTCTAATGATTTCGCTATCGTTAACAGCCCCTCCGACGGGTCCGAGCGTTCCATCTCCAACGGCTTTATTATAGCTTCCACCGCAGTATCCGACGGTGTGTTCGCTTCCGCTTCTTTAAGTCCCGAAAGTGAATATGTTACCCCCGGTTCAATCGTGCCTATCTCCGTAACAGGCGTTGATAAAGCCGGCGGTGCGGCAGTTGTCCCCGAAGATATTGAATGGCGTATGGCAGAAGGCTCCGAAGGCTCTGTTGTAAACGGTGTATTCACCGCAGGCAGCAAAACAGGAGTTTCTGTTGTTCAAACAGTATACAACGGCAAGGTTGTAGGCGAAACAGCAATTAATGTGGTGCTTCCCGACGCTATTACTATGAGCAGTTCCGAAATAACCATTCCCTATGGCAAATCGGTAGATCTTTCAGTTACCGCAAGCTACGGCGTAAAGGACGTTACCGTAAAGCCCTCTGACTTTACCTTTACCTTCGCTAATCCCGCAGTAGGTACTTTGGACGGCTTTAAATTTACCGCTTGTGAAGAAGGAACAGACGTGACAGGCAGTGACCTTTCAGTTACCTTAGTGTATGACGAAACGGTTTCCTGCAGTACAAAAATAACTTTGGGCAAAGGCTCCGAGGTTGTTTATGACTTTGAAGACGGTACAGCTCAAAATGTCATTGTTAACGAAACTCCCGGTACAAAGTACAATTATGTATGGCCCGAGGTTTCCCAACAGGTAATAACTGCCGAAACAGGTAAGGTGCACAGCGGCGATTACGCGCTTCGTGCAGATATCAATTACGGCAACTCCTTGGAGTCCGGCTATATGAAGACCAGCGTTTACGCTACCGAAACAAGGATTTTTGAAAACGCTGTAGGTATCGGCGTATGGATATACATTCCCGATGAATTTGTAGGCCTATGGGCACGTTGGACTTTGAGGACGGTAAACGGATTTAATGCCGACGGCAGCCCTGTTTACGGTGCCGCTCTCAACAGCAATGCAATGGATACGGGTGCAGGCGGTACCGGCGTTGTTTATACCTTTAAAGAACCCGGTTGGCACTACCTTTATGCAGACACTTCCGCATATCCTATCGTAGGCTGGTCCCAGGGCTCAGCTATGATACAATTCTATATTTCCGACCGTGACGGTTCTGCATATAATTATTACGCATCCGAACAAAGCAATATCCCCGGAAAATATACTATCTATCTTGATGATTTTACCGTAGACTACTCCTCCGCTGTTGATGACAGAGAAGCACCTGTTTTCGGCAATATGACCTATGCAATTCAGGGTATGCCCGATGCGGCTGTTCTTAACAACCAGACTGTTAACAGCGGTGACGTAACTTTTGCCGTTCCCGTTGCGGACTATACAGGTAAGAGCAACTTTACAGGTGTTGACGCTTCCACCGTTAAGGCTTATATCGACGGCGTGGAGACTTCCTGCTCCTACGTTAACGGTATCGCTTCCTTTGACGCAAAGGGCCTTGCCAACGGTAAGCATGTAGTTAAGTTCTCCGCTTGCGATAAGATGGGCAACTATGGCTACGCTTACGGCTATATCACCGTAAACGCTGCAGACAGCGGCAGTACCGTCAAGCTTGTTCCTACCGACGCAAGTCTTAAGTACATCAAGCTTGGTTCTATATACAACCTTGACCTTGTTGCAACCGCAATAGAAGAAGTTAAGTCCTTGGAAGTTGTTATCGACCTTGACAATAACAGCACTTGGCAGCTTGACTATATGACCGTTGCAAAAGGCTTTGAAGCAAGCTACTTTGTTGAAGAAACAGAAAACATTGCTACCATTACCATCACTAGAACAGGCGAAAACACCCAAAGCGGCGAAGCGGCTATCGCAACCCTTCCCGTCCGTGTTTGGACCCTTAAGACAGGCTATACCTATCCCAACGGTACAAAGGAGGGACAAGCCGCATTTACGCTTGCTCAGTATAAGGCAAGCCTTAAAGAGTTCTGGAGAATGTCCGTAATCGCAACCGTTGATAAGGGCGTTCTTACAAGATTAGATAACAGCAGCTCCACCTTCACCGGTGAGCGTGTGTTCTGTGATACCGAAATGTGGGCAAACTACGGTAATATGACCGCAACCCAGGCAGGTAAGGATTATTATGCAGGCTGGGACGGCGGACACATCCACAGTGCACAGGCATTTGCAGATAAAGCCGCTGACTGTGAAGAAGACGGCTACACCGGCAGAACTTTCTGTGAACGTTGTAACTCCGTTGTTGAATGGGGCACCAAGCTTGAAGCTAAAGGTCACAGCTACACAGTTGAAAACGGCGTTCTTAAGTGTGAATGCGGCGATTTGTTCAACGGCATTTACACTGACGGCAAGACTTATGTTGACGGCGTTGTAATAGCAGACGGCTGGGTAGGTGAGTCTTATTATGAAGACGGCGTTATGTTCTATGGTTTAAATACCATCGACGGCTATTACTACTACTTTGACGAAAACGGCATTTGCGAAGGCAAGGCTAAGGCAGACGGCTTCTACTATAACGAAGAAGCAAAGGCTAATATGTACATAATGGCAGGCGTAGCCGCAAAGGGCGACGTAGCCATCAATCTTAAGGTTCACTTCTTTGACGAAAACGGTTACGCCGTAAGCGGCAAGCAGGATATCCTCGGCTACTCCTGCACCTTTGACGAAAATGGCGTGTTCGTATCTTCCGATAACGCTTCCGTTCTTGAAGCAGGTCTTATCGGCACAAACCTTAAGTACGTTCTTCTTTCCGACGGTACTCTTATCATTGACG
>JAZSIW010000025.1:0-26848 GCA_045534025.1 Eubacteriales bacterium
AGACGTTGCCCCTTACAGGTGCGGATCTTTGTGTTTATGCGTAGATTTTAGGTTTTATCATATCGTCACGTTTCGGCGGGAGTAGAACCCCCGCCCTACACACTACTTACAACGATTAATCTAATTCTTTCATATTTTTTGCGGACAGGTGCCGCAAAAAATTTCCTCACCTTTTCACTCTTCACTCTTACCTTTTCACTTGCGAACGCAGTGAGCAATGGGGGAATATTTTATGCGGCTTTTTTGTTCTTAAGGCGCAGGTTGTCGGCGATAAGGGCAATAAACTCCGAATTAGTGGGCTTGCCCCGACTGTTTTGCACCGTATAGCCGAAAAAGCCGTTAAGGGTATCCACGTCGCCTCTGTCCCACGCTACCTCTATGGCGTGGCGGATGGCACGCTCCACACGGGATGCTGTGGTGCCGTATTTCTTTGCCACGGTGGGGTACAGTATTTTGGTAACGCCGTTTATAACTTCGCTGTCCTCTATGGCCATAAGTATTGACGTGCGCAGGTATTGATAGCCCTTTATGTGGGCAGGTACGCCTACCTGATGTATTATCCGTGTAACCTGTGTTTCCATATCCGTGCAAAGCCCGCTTTTGCATTTGTCTATGTTTTTTATACGCTGTGCCAAGGCCTCGCCGTCCACGGGCTTAAGCATACAGTATGCGGCGCCTGCCTCCAGACACTCCTCTATAAGCGGGTCGGAGGAGTAGGAGGTAAGCATTACAAAACGGCAACAGGCGTTACCCAGTTTGCTTTTACACTCTTTTATCAGCCTAAGGCCGTCCATGCGGGGCAGCATCACGTCGCATAACACCGCCTTGGGGCGGTGACGTGCTACTTTCAAAAACGCTTCCTCTCCGTCTGCGGCTTCCGCTATAATCTCAACGCCTGCCTTCTTCAGTGCGGCGCATAGCTCTATTCTGCTTTCCTTGTTGCTGTCTACAACAATAACGGCGGTATTCTTGTCCACCAAAAACCATCCCTTCCTATTGCCCCGACCGTGTCGGGAATTTCTTTTGCCATATTTTACCATAATTTACCAATAATTGCAAGAGGTTTTGGTAGGAAAATTTCGACAATATGTTGTAACAAACAACAGTTTATCCAAAAATCAACCACAATATGCCGTATACTATGGGTTGGTGCAGGATATAAATAATAAGCGACTGTCTGCCGCAAAGCATTAAAAAGCGGCAGATAAAGTTATTGTAGGGAAACTTAGGAAAAAGGCTTGTTTTTTGTTGATATAAAAGTCTGCCCAATGCGGCGCCAAGCAAAAACCAACCAAGGTTGGGGAACAGCGGGAAGTAATCCGACATAAAAATGCCGCTTTTAAAGCCAAGCACCAAAAGGGGCTTAAAGTCTACGGCGATGTTCTCTATATGCCGACCCAGCAGAATAAAAAGCATGGCAATAGGTATAAGACACCAATGGGGCAGCCTTTTAAACAGAGGATACAGAAGCATGCAAACCCCAAGCAGGTGCAAAATGCCAAACCAAACGGGGGCAAAGCTACCTATACCCAAAGGCTCCAGCATAAAAAAGGCAAAACTTACAAGCATTGCGGCGCCAAGCACCGTAAGACCGCGTTTTATGCTGTGCTTGCCAAGGGTAACGCACACGCCGGAAAGGGTAATAAACAACAGTGCACCGTAATCTATCATATACTCATATATAAGCGGCGGAGTGTAATCCGACAAAAAAACGTTGTCCAAATCCCACACGGCATGGACAAAAATCATGCCCAGGATACACAAGCCACGGAAGGCGTCAAGCTCCCATATACGCACTTTTTTGGTTTTGTTTTCCAAAACATTTCACCTCTTTACGGTGCTATTTTACCATAAAACCTTTCTTTTTACAATAGCTGTACCCTTAAAGATTTTTACAGTGCCGCTACAGTGCCGCTTTGTGTCGTTATGTATTTTTTGTTTGTATCGGCGCCGCTGCCTTTCGCAAAATAAAAGCGGGGCACAAAACGCTCCGCAAAAAATACGAAAGGGTATACAGTAATTATGAAAATTTTAAAACGCAGCCTTGTGTTGCTTTTGGCTTTATGCCTTACCGCCGCTTTTTCAGTTAACGCCGCCGCTTGGGACTATACCGTAAAGTCTGGTGACAGCTTTTGGAAAATATCAAAGCAATTCGGTGTGGATTTTGAAGGGCTGATAAAGGCAAACCCTCAGGTTAAAAACCCCAACCTTATATATCCCGGTCAGGTGCTTACCGTGCCCGACGGCGAAAATGCAGAGTACAACGGCGATGCCGCAAGAGCAGTGCTTAATTCCACCAACGCTTACCGTGCCCAAAGCGGGCTGTCGTCCCTAAGCTTGGACGCCGAGCTTTGCGCCGTGGCACAAGCCAAAGCAGAGGATATGGCGGCAAAGGGCTATTTCTCTCACACAAGCCCCACCTACGGTAGTCCTGCACAGATGCTTAAGTCTTTTGGTGTAAGCTACAGATATATGGGTGAGAATATCGCAAAGGGATATTCCACTGCTGCCTCGGTTGTGTCTGCCTGGATGACCAGCGAGGGGCACAAAGCCAATATCCTTGGCAAGTCCTTCACACACTTGGGTGTAGGTTACTGCGCCCGGGGCAATATCTGGGTACAGATATTTGTTGGGTAACGCTAGCTGCGTTCGTTACGGGGACCCCAAAGAAAATAAAGCACCATTTCCGTTCACTCGGTAAAACCCCATTGTTCGCTTTGCTCACAACGGGGACCCCGGAACTTCGCGCCACTTCGTGGTACTCGCGGAAACCAAGGTGTATTTTTTGCGGCACCTGTCCGCAAAAAATATGAAAGAATTAGATTAATCGTTGTAAGTAGTATGTAGGGCGGGGGTTCTACTCCCGCCGAAACGTGACAATAATATAAAACCTAAAATTCACGCATAAACGTAGAGGGCGAGGTCTCCGACGCCCCGAAAAACACCAATATAAAACAAAACGACAGGAGATGTAACCTAACATATCCTGTCGTTCGTCTGTTTTTTATCTATCGGCGGCAGTAAACCGCCGCACTACGATCTGACTGCTTTGTTTTTGCTTAATCAATAACTTAATGCCAGTAACATCGGGCTTTGTTTGTATGATTAATTGCTTGTTTCTTCTCCGCTGTCCTTTGCCGTGCCGTTTTTGGCGTCGTTTAGTGTTTCGTTGCCATATTCGACGGTTATGGCATTCCATTCCTCCTCGGTGCCGAGGTAGCTTACCTTATCAAGGGATGAAAAGGCGCGTCTTCTTATGTTTTTAACGCTGGCGGGTATGGTTACGGTCTTAAGATATATGCACGCCATAGCTTCAATAGTGGTAACGCCGTCGGGTATAACAAAGCTGTCGCCTTTTGCGGCCGGGTAAAGAACAAGGGTCTTCATATCCTTGGTATACAGAACACCGTCAACAGATACGTAGTTTTTGTTGCCTTCCGCAACGGATACGCTCTTTAAGCTGTCGATGCCGCCGGTAAACTGAAAGCCTATGTGTTCGACGCTTGCAGGTACGTTTATGGTTTCAAAGCTGCAATCATCAAAGCAGAGGGCGGCAATAAGACGAGTGCCTTCCTTTATTACGGGATTATCACAGCCGTCAACACTGCCTACAAGGCAGCCGGATACGTAGCAAAGCTCGCCGTCCATATACTTTTCGTTTTCACGCACACCGCTTTTTTTAAAAACGCCGCCGCTGATTTGAACAACGCTTTCGGGTATACTTATTTCGCTAAGGGCTTTGCAACCGTAAAAAGCGCGGTAACCTATAGCCTTTAAGGTGTTGGGCAGACTTACGCTTGTAAGGCTTTCGCAACGGATAAACGCATAGTTTGATACGGTTGTTATCCCCTCGTTTATAACAACTTTTTTAATCTCATCGCTTCTTTCATACCAAGGCAGCGGTGTTTCTTCGGGAGCGTACCAGGCGTCATCGGACATCTTACCGTTGCCGCTTATTGTAAGTGTGCCGTCCTCGCTTATATCCCATTTCAGGTCGGCAACAGGTGCTTCGTCGTACACAAAATTTTCGGTTCTCAAGCCGGGTTTTTCCGTTAAGTCAGAAGCTCCTCCGCAGGCGATAAGCTCCAGGCAAAATATAAAAAGCAAAAGGGTCGCTACAACTTTTTTCATAATTTTTTCCTCTAATATATAAAGTGTATTTCAATAAATCAGTCTACAACCCTGACCTCGGTTATAATCGGCTGCTCTGCATACGGAATCGTTCCGTTATTGTCGATGGGTTGTGCCGTTTCCGCTATTGCGTCAACCGCCTCCATACCCTCGGTTACATAGCCGAATGCGGCGTATTTGCCGTCAAGGTGTTCGCTGTCCTGATGGCAGATAAAGAACTGACTGCTGGCGCTGTTATAGGGCATTGCACGCGCCATGGAGATAACGCCCCGTTTGTGGGACAGGTTGTTCTTTACGCCGTTTGCGGAAAACTCACCCAAAATAGTGGTGTCGCTGCCGCCGGTGCCGTTATGGTCGGGGTCGCCGCCCTGTATCATAAAGTTTTCTATAATGCGGTGGAAGGTAAGCCCGTCGTAAAAGCCGCTTTCAGCAAGTTTTATAAAGTTATCAACGGTTATAGGTGCGTAGGTGGGATCAAGCTCCAGCTTAATGGTGCCGTAATCTTTTACCACCATTTCCACCGTATAGGTTTTTGTTATGTCTATGCTGTAGTTATAGTTTTGCTGTGTCTGTACAGAGGGATGAATCGCTTGGCTTTCCTCTGTACTTTCTTTTCCTTCCGACTCGTCCTTCGCCGTGAGTGTGCCGCTTATCGTCTCGGCGCCGTCCGTATAGCTTTCGCTCGCCGTGGGGCGATCGTTTTTTACGGGGGAGGCGTCTTCTCCGCAGGCTGTCAAGCCGAAAATTAAAATTATAACCGTAAATGCTGCAATAATTCTTTTCATCGCGCCGTTCCTTTCTTTAACCTACAAAAATAATATTGGTTTTACTTGCGTCAATGCCGAAATTCTCTTGCTTTTCGCCTAAATCGTTGTCTTGCATCTCGTTCCACAGCTGTAACCATTCCTCTTTTGTTCCGTTATAATACACATATCTTAAGGCGTTGCAATTCTTAAACGCATCGCTTCTTATTTCGGTAACGCTGTTGGGTATAACAAGGTTTGCAAGGGCGGTACAGTCTGAAAATGCAGCTCTGTGAATATATAACACTCCTTGAGGTAGCGTTATGCTTGCCAAAGAGGAGCAGTCTTCAAACGCATATTCGCCTATGTCTTTCAGCCCTTCGGGCATGACCACGCTTACAATATCTTCGCAACCGGCAAATGCGTTGCGTTCTATGGAAGCAGTGCCTTCGGGCACGGTATAATTTTCGTCATCCCGTCCTATGGGATAAAGCATCAAGTGAGGCACATCCTTGCGGAACAAAACTCCGTCTAAGGCGTAAAGATATGTGTTGCCGCTTTCCACCTTATAGTTCACAAGCTTGTTGCAGTGCTCAAAAGCAAGAGGGTCTACGTAATCCACGGATTTGGGCAGGCTTACCTCGGTTAAACCGGAGTAGCTGAAGGCGCGCATCTTTATTTCTTCCAAACGGTCGGGCAGCTTCACACTTTCCAAATTATGACAGTAGGAAAACGCATTTTCGCCTATAAGGGTAAGGGTGCTGCCGAAATTAACGCTTGTTAAAGCGGTACAACCGAAAAAGGTGCGGTTTTTCACTTCATATACCTTGTCGGGCATGCTGATGCTTGTAAGGGAGGCGCATTCTTCAAATGCGCATATGCCTATTTCCGTTACGCTGTCGGGTATTTTAACATATTCCAGCTTGCCGCAGTTTATAAAAGCAAAATCTCCTATGGAGGTAACACCGTCGGGTATCTCATAAACAGCGGCGCTTCTGCCTGCAGGGTGCATTACAAGCTTGCTCCTGTCCTTGTTGAATAAAACCCCGTCTGCCGATGAAAAAACACTGTTTTCCTCTGCCACGTTTATTTCTTTTAGTTTTTCGCAACCTTGAAAGACTTCGTAAACGCTTTGCTCGTTTCCAAGCTTTGCAAGGCCTGTACCTATGGTTACGGCCTCAAGGTTTACACATCCGTAAAAAGCGCTGTCTCCTATCTCCGTAACGCTGTCGGGTATACTTACGCTTGTTAGTTTAGTGCATTCCGCAAAGGCATAGCTGTCTATTTTTGTCACGCTGTCGGCAATACTTACGCGTTCAAGGCTCTTGCAACCGTCAAATGCTGAAAAGCATATAGTGTCGATGCCCGTTTCTATAACCGCCGCCTTTATCTTGTCAAGCTCGCTTTGCCACGGCATATCCCCTTGGTAAGGCATGTGGCCCTTGCCGCTTACCGTAAGTGTACCGTCATCGCTTACGGACCAGGCAAATCCCTCCGTATCGGATGCTTCGGACGATAATGCGCTCTCCCAGTTACTTATCTCTTCACTGCTTTGTGTTACGGGCACCGTTTGGGGCCTTTTTTCAGGCTTTTTGCCGCAGGCAGCGGCGCAGAAACAAAAGCAAAGGGACAAAATTAAACATAAGCTTTTTTTCATCGGTAAACCTCCGCTGTAAGTGCTTTTTACTCCTTGAATTATAACAAAGGCCCCAAAATATGTCAATAGTTTAAAAACGCTATTGACAAAAACGCGAGGTTGTGATATCATTATGATATCATATTTCGAGGAGATAAATTCATGGAAAACATAATACAAATAAAAGGGCTTTGCAAAAGCTTCGGCGATATAAAGGCAGTTGACGACCTAAGCTTTAATGTCAAAGCGGGGGAGCTGTTTGCCTTCCTTGGGGTGAACGGCGCAGGCAAATCCACCACCATAAATATCATTTGCGGTCAGCTTAAGCAGGACAGCGGCACGGTGTTTATCGACGGCAGAGCTGACGCAGATAGGGCTAAAAGTAAGCTGGGCGTGGTCTTTCAAGGTTCGGTTCTTGATAAAGCTTTAAGTGTTTATGACAATCTGGAAAGCCGTGCCGCCCTTTACGGTATATACGGGGCGGCGTTTAAGGAAAGGCTTGCACAGCTGGCAGAGCTTTTGCAGTTCGGCGATTTGCTAAGGCGCAGCGTGGGCAAGCTTTCGGGCGGTCAGCGCAGGCGCATAGATATTGCCCGTGCCCTGCTTCACCGTCCCGAGATACTTGTGCTGGACGAGCCTACCACCGGACTTGACCCTCAGACACGCAGACTGCTTTGGGATGTGATAAGCGGCCTGCGCCGAAAGGAGAATATGACCGTGTTTTTAACCACCCATTATATGGAGGAAGCGGCAGACGCCGACTATGTGGTGATACTTGACGGGGGCAGAATAGCGGCAGAAGGCACTCCTTTACAGCTTAAAAACGCCCACAGCGGCGACTTTGTTACGGTTTACTACGTGGCAGAGGCGGATATAAAGGCGCTGGACGTTGACTATGTGCCCGTTCGTGACGGCTTCAGGCTTACGGTGGAAAATACCGCCGCCGCAACAGAGCTTATCGTAAAGCACCCACAGCTGTTTAAGGATTACGAGATAACCAAAGGCAAGATGGACGACGTATTCTTGGCGGTAACGGGCAAAAAACTAACGGTAGGAGGGGTAATATGAGCACATTTAAAATACTTCTTAAACGAAACATAAAGCTGTTTTTTAAGGATAAAGGACTGTTTTTTACCTCGCTTATAACCCCTGCCATACTGCTTGTGCTGTACGCCACATTTTTGGGTAACGTGTTTGAGGACAGCTTCCTTCAAGCTTTTGCAGGTGTGCCAAGCTATGACAAAAAACTTATTGACGGCTGTGTGGGCGGTCAGCTTATATCCTCTATTTTGGCTGTGTCCTGTGTTACCGTGCCCTTTTGCTTCAATATGCTTATGGTGCAGGACAAGGTAAACGGCAGTATAAGGGACATTACCGTGTCCCCCGTAAAATCCTCTGCGGTGGCGCTGGCTTACTATTTTGCCACCCTTATGTCTTCGCTTATCATCTGCTTTTCCGCCACTGTCCTTTGCCTTGGATATGTGGCAATCGTAGGCTGGTATCTCAGCGTTGCAGACGTACTTTTTATAATTCTTGATGTGTTTTTGCTTGTGCTTTTCGGCACGGCACTTTCCTCGGTAATAAACGTGTTTTTGTCCACACAGGGGCAAATATCCGCAGTTGGCTCTATTGTCAGCTCGGCTTACGGTTTCATTTGCGGTGCGTATATGCCTATATCTCAGTTTTCCCCTGCACTTCAAAAGACCCTTTCCTTCCTGCCCGGCACCTACGGCACCTCTTTGCTTCGCAATCACGCTATAGGCGGTTGCTTTAAGGAGATGAGAACTACAGGCGTGCCCGAGGAGGCGGTAAACGGCATAAGAGCCGTTGTGGACTGTGACATAAAGTTTTTTGATAATACGGTTCCCGAAGCTGCAATGTTTGCGGTGCTTTGTATAACCGTTGCGGCGCTTATAGCTTTGTATGTGCTTCTTAATAAGCTGAAAAACAAAAAATAAAGCAAGGGGCGTGCGGTTTAACCGCACGCCCTATGCCTTTAACGAAGAAGATTTTATGTAGGAAAGCTGCATAAACAGATATCCCTTGCAAAAAATTATTGCAGCAACTTTTCCCGCTTTGCCTGTATGCGGCACATGATGCAAATGAAAATTTGAACAGCCGCAAAAACAAAAAACAGCAATGCAGTAACGGTAAAAGTGCATTCCGTGTATATGCCGTATTCCGTAAGCTCTCTTGCCGACTTCTGTTTTTCGGTAAAAAACCGCGAAACAAGAGAAACGCCCAAAAAGTCAGCCGCAAGTACGGGCAGGTCTATCCACCGAGAAAAAGCTTTTTTATTAACGACAAGGGGCAACAAAAACAGCGCTGCGCCAAAAACGGAAAAAGCTATAAATGCGATGTTTGCCCACGCCTTTCCGTTTTCAACAAGGAAAACTTTTATGTTTTCCGTCTTTTCCGTTCCTTCCAAAATTTGCTTCATTTTTACATTGGGTTTGTGCCACAGATAAAGAAGGATACACTGTAACAGCGCCCCAAGGAGATATTTATATTTACGTGCTCTTATATCCATAAGAAAAACATCTCTCTTTGCAAAAGCTTTAATTTCAAATTTCGTGCGTTTTTATTAAAATTCGGTTTAACAAAACATTATATAACACATTAAACTGTTTAGTGTTTACGCAGGTGCGTATACACCCGTACGATTTTAGCGATAAAATGCACGTGAGGTGATTGGGTGAACGTAAAGGCTATGGTGGTTGAGCGCATTTTTCAACTTTGCGCAGAAAGAAACATAAAACTAAACGAACTTGCAAATATTTCGGGTATGACACCTTCTACCATATACAGCATAACAGATAAAAGCAGACATAACATTTCCATTGTAACCATAAAAAAGCTTTGCGACGGCTTTGAAATTACGCTGGGCGAATTTTTCTCTACCCCCGAATTTGACGGGTTGGAACAAGAAATAAGCTAAAAATTTACATATATTTCTTACAAAACTTCAAATACTGTGCTATAATACTCAAAAAGTCATAAGGAGTGTATGTATGAAAAAAGCTTTTACTATATTGATGGCGGTGCTTTTGCTCGTTTCCCTTTGCGCTTGCAGCGATAAGGAAGACAGAAAGCACACCCAAGGAAACGACGACACTGCGGTGCAAAACGATAATAATGCCAAAGCGCCGGATTTTGTTGTGCACGACCGAGACGGTAAGGCCGTAAAGCTTTCCGATTTTACGGGCAAGCCCGTAGTGCTTAACTTTTGGGCAAGCTGGTGCGGCCCTTGTCGCGAGGAGATGCCTTATTTTGAAGAGGCTTACGGACAGTATGGCAGCGAAGTGCAGTTCCTTATGATAAACCTTGACGGTTACAGGGGCGACGCAGAGGACTTCCTGCAGGAGACCGGTTACACCTTCCCTGTTTATCTGGATGTCTACGGGCAGGCGTGCAAGATCTATGACGTGCGCAATATCCCCGCAACGTATTTTATAAACAGCAGGGGCGAAATAGTCAGCTACGCCGTGGGCAGTCTTACAAAGTCCGCCTTGCTTGACGGTATTGCCGAAATCAATAATTAAAATATGGCTGTAAACAGACTTGTTTAAAGTTTTGTTTACAGCCTTTTTGTCCGGGTGCTGCTAAGGGTTGGAACACTACGCTTTTCGGCGTGTTTTAATTAGCGTTTCTTAAGTTGGGAATTGACTTTTTGTGCCTGATATGCTATAGTAAAACGTAAAAACACCGTTGTTTTTCCACGTATATACAAGGCTTTTAAGCCTTAAAAACAGGTCGTGGACGATTTAAACAAAAAGGAGGACAGTTGTGATGAAGACAAAGACAACACGTTTTATAGGTATGCTGCTTTTTGCGGTAATGCTTCTCACCTCCGTGCCCATAGCGGTGCAGGCGGAGGAGTATCCGTCCATAGCTTTGGATGAGGAAAAGCTTGTGGAGCTGGACGGCTCTGCGGTAACGGAAGTTATCTTTTCCTTTACCCCTGCGGAAACAGATTTGTATATGTTCCGTTCTTACGATTCTGACTACGATACCTACGGTTATATTCTGGACGCCGAGGAGAATGTGATTAACGAAAACGATGACTATCTTGCCCAAAGGGATTTTCACACAGCGGCAATCTTAACTGCAGGCACAACCTATTTGTTAAAAGCCCGCTTTTTTACCACCGCAAATGCAGGCAGTATGAAGATAACGGTGGAAAAGGCAGTTAAAGCTACATCCATAATCATCGATGTCGAATATGAATATGAGGACATCTTGGGTGCGCTTCATTCGTTTTATTACGATATATTCCCGGAGGGTGCATACGCAGGCGATATTACCTGGACAACAAGCGACCCAGCAGTAGCTGAAATATACTCTGAGGGTACGAGCTATGGAGAAGTGCTTTTTAAATCTGTCGGCACCACAACCCTTACCGCTACTCCCGAATACGGCACCGCAGACACCGCAACCCTTACGGTTGCGGATGTGGGGGATATTGCCCTTGATGCTCCTACAAAAGCGGACGTAAGCGCTTATAGTTCAGCTTCTTTCCGCTTTACACCCGAAGAGGACGGGACTTATGTCTTTTATACCGTTGACTCCACCAGCTATACTACGCTCTGTAGCATATACGGTGAGGATATGGAGTATATTACCAATGAAACGGTATACGAATACGAAGACCTTTATGTTACCTTCAGTGCCGAAGCAGGTAAGACCTATGTTATTAATGTGTGGCACACCGGTTCTGATAATTTGCTTGACGTGTATGTTTCCAAATCTGTACCTGCAACGGGCATAGCTCTTGATAAAACAAGTTATGATGATACTGTCGGTAAAAGCTTTACGCTTAAGGCTTATTTTGTGCCCGGCGGCGCAATACCGGAAAATATTACTTGGTCATCCTCCGACAACACGGTTGCATCCGTTGACGAGAACGGTCAGGTATCCCTGTTAAAGGAAGGTACTGCAACAATTACCGTCACTTCCGAAAACGGTCTTACGGCAAGCTGTGCCGTTACGGTTAACGCCATTCCTACCATTTCCCGTTGTGAAATGTTTACCGTAACCCTTGGGGCAGGCGAGACAGAAATATACAGCTTTACCCCTCAGGTGGACGGCACCTACGCATTTATCTCTTTTTCCGAAGAACAGGACACCTACGGTTGTATATTGTCCGAGGACATGACCGAGTTGGCAAGCGATGACGACGGTGCGGGCAACGGCAGAAACTTTAAAGTGCAGTATGAAATGACCGCAGGCACGGTTTACCTGTTGAAGGCAGAATTTTATTATGAGCATGAAGAGGGCTCTTTTGCCGTAACCGCGGTAATGATTGACAGCGAGGGTAACCCCATACACCGCATAAGTGAATGGACCCACGATGAAGAAACACACAGCGGCATTTGCGCCATCGGTAACGAAACCGTGACAGAAAATCACAGCTTTGATGCAGACGGCAACTGTATGTGCGGTTATTTCCACATTCATGAATGCGAATATTGGTACAAAGACGCGACAGATCATTGGGGCACCTGTACCGGGTGTGAACAGTATGTGGATGAAGCACACGTTTATAATTCCGAAGACGTGTGTGCGGTATGCGGATATTACCCCCATGACTGTATCGTAAGCAGCTGGGGAAGAAACGACCAGTGGCATTGGGGCTCTTGCGATCTGCTGGACTGCGATGTTGAAGAGCGCCACAGCTTTGACGCAGACGGAAATTGCGTTTGCGGATATTTTGAGCACACCTGTAACCTGGAAGAATTAGAATATGGTCAAACAGAGCATTGGTGGACCTGTACCCTGTGCGACGTGTCCTATTATTTTTTCCACAACTTCGACACAGACGGTAATTGTGTTTGCGGATATTTCACCCATGAGCATGACCTGGGCGAGACCGCATATAACAGCGTTGAACACTATACAGTGTGTACCCTTTGCCACCTTCAGATTACAGACGGCGAACTTCACAGCTATGATGAGGACGGCGCTTGCTCCTGCGGACGTGAAAGATTTGATGGCGTTTGCATCGGTGCAGCATCCATTATGGACGGCGAATACCTTAACCTTGAAGGCGAGATTGTTACCGAAGAGCCCGATATGGGCTATGCATATCTTAAGGACGGCATTCTTACCCTGCACAACTTTGTTTATGTAGGTGATGAGGCAAATCCGTTTGGCGAGCCCTGCGGTATTTATGCTGAAACGCCTTTGACTCTGTTGCTTGAGGGCACAAACAAAATCCATTGTCAGGACGGCGACGGTATTTTAGTTAACGGATTGCTTGTTATAGAGGGCGACGGCAGTATTGAGGTTATTGCGGACGGCGACTATGACGGCATAGATGCTGACGGCGGCGGACTTACCGTAAACAGCGGTATAATACAAATAGACGCAACGGACCACGGTATAGAAACCGTAGGTGACCTTATAATCAACGGCGGCGTTTTCGCAATTGAAGCAGACGACGACGGTATGGATATCAACGGTGACATAACAATTAACAACGGCCTATTTAAGATTTATGCCCAGGATAACGGCATCGACGGTTATCAGGATATAACAATCAACGGCGGCGATTTTTATATAGTTACCAATGACGATAACGGCTTCGATTTGGACGACGGCGATATTACAATTAACGGCGGATACTTCGAGATCTTAACAGAAGACGAGGGTATCTCCTGCTACGGCAAGGTAACAATTAACGGCGGCTCCTTTGTGTTTGACGCAGGCGACACGGATGCGGCTATTGAAGCTTATACCGTCATATTTGTTGACGCCTCCTTTGGTGAGTATCTTGTTGACGTGGACGATTATGGCGCGCACTTGCTTACAGACTTAGACGGAAATATTTTGCAGGACTTTATCTTGAAGCCGGAGGACTTAGAGGGCGTTGACCAACTTAGGGAAGCGTGGGTAAGCTTTTCCGAGGAAGGCGTGCTTTCCTATGGCAACGGCGGCTTCACCCTGCCCGAGCTTAGCGTAACAAACGGTGAGGGTGATACGCTTACAGAAGGCGAGGACTATACCGTCAGCCTTATACCCGACTTCTTCGTAAACGGCGGTACCTATGCTGTTGTTGTGGAGGGTAAGGGCGATTACAACGGATACGTGTTCGAGCTTTATACCTTATTACCGGGTGAAGATATCAACCCCGACGATGGCAGTTCCGAAGACGAACCCTCCGAAGACGAACCCTCCGAAGATGAACCCTCCGAAGAACCTTCACAAGACGAATCTTCCGAAAGCGAACCCTCTGAAGATGTTTCCTCCGAAGATAGCTCCGATAACGTTTCCTCCGAAGACGTAGCAGACGTAGTTTACGGCGACGTAAACGGAGACGGCACAGTTAACAGTCTTGACGCGGCACAGGTTCTTAAGCACGACGCGCTTCTTATTACTCTTGAAGGCGGCGCACTGATAGCAGGTGACGTAAATGTTGATGAGGCAATAAACAGCCTTGACGCGGCACAGGTTCTTAAATTTGACGCACTTCTTATCGACAGCTTCCCTGCAGAACAGGCCGAATAGTTACATAACTGATCGAAAACGGCAGGCATTCCGCCTGCCGTTTTTTTAACGCATATTTTCCATAGGGGTAGAGCGTTGCGGCGGATCAAGTTGGCAATTTATAAGTAGGGCGGAGGTTCTACTCCCGCCGATGCGCAACGGATATATTAAGCGTTGCGTTTGTGTGTTTTGCAGTAAATTGTTTGGTTTGTACACAAAAAGAAGCGTTTGGCAAGATTGCTATGTGACGGTGTAATTTTTTTAAGGAAATATCTTTTATTTTTATATTTATTGTGTTATAATAATACACTAAGAATTTTTTCGGTAGAGGGAGGCGATATAATGGGCGATTTTCAGCTTGTATCCAAGTTTAAGCCCACGGGCGACCAGCCTGAGGCCATAGCAAAGCTTACCGCAGGGCTTTTGGGCGGTATGAAGGAGCAGGTGCTGCTTGGTGTAACAGGTTCCGGTAAAACCTTTACAATGGCAAATATTATCGCTAACGTAAACAGACCTACCCTTGTGCTTGCCCATAATAAGACCCTTGCCGCCCAGCTTTGCTCCGAGTTCAGGGAGTTTTTTCCTAACAACGCAGTAGAATACTTCGTTTCCTACTACGACTATTACCAGCCCGAGGCGTATGTGCCCGGCAAGGACGTTTATATAGAGAAGGACGCTTCCATCAACGATGAGATAGACAAGCTTCGCCACAGCGCAACAAGTGCGCTTTTCGAGCGCAAGGACGTTATTATAGTTTCCAGCGTTTCCTGCATTTACTCTCTCGGCGACCCTATGGAGTATCGCAAGCAGGTTATATCCCTGCGTCCGGGTATGCAGCTTTCCAGAGAAAAGCTTATAAAGCGGCTTGTTGCCTTGCAGTACAGCCGCAGTGACATTGGCTTCGAGCGTAACAATTTCCGTGTCCGTGGTGACGTGGTGGAGATTTTTCCCTCCAATTCAGGTGCGGAGGCGGTACGTGTTGAGTTTTTCGGTGATGAGGTGGACAGGCTTTCCACGGTGGACACCGTAACGGGCGAGCTCCACGCACGGCTCAACCACGTGGCTGTTTACCCTTCTTCTCACTACGTTACAGACGAGGAACTGCGAAAAAAGGCACTTACCGAGATATATGACGAAATGCTTGAAAGGGTAGAGTATTTCGAAGCCCAGGGCAAGCTTATAGAGGCACAGCGCATTAAAGAGCGCACCCTGTTTGATATGGAGCAGATAAGGGAGATAGGCTATTGCAGCGGGGTAGAGAACTACAGCCGTGTCCTTTCGGGCAGAGAGCCGGGCAGTACACCCTACACTCTGCTTGACTACCTGCCACAGGATTTTTTGCTGTTTATTGACGAAAGCCACGTTACCGTGCCACAGGTACGGGGGATGAGCGGTGGGGACACCGCCCGCAAAAAGAATCTTATAGATTACGGCTTCCGTTTGCCCTCCGCTTATGACAACCGCCCCTTGCGCTTTGAGGAGTTTCTTGCAAAGAAGGGTCCTACGGTTTACGTAAGCGCCACTCCTGCAGAGTTCGAGAAGGAACGGGCGGAGCAGACCGCAGAGCAGATCATACGCCCCACAGGGCTTCTTGACCCCCTTGTGGAGGTGCGCCCCGTTACGGGTCAGATAGACGACCTGCTTGGGGAGATACGCCATTGTATAGAACGCAACGAGCGTGTTTTGGTAACCACCCTTACCAAAAAGATGGCGGAGGACCTGTCGGAGTATTTTCTTAATAACGGTATAAAGACCAGATATTTACATTACGATATCGAAACAATAGAGCGTATAGAGTTGCTGAGACAGCTGAGAGCAGGGGAGTACGACGTGCTTGTGGGCATAAACCTGCTTAGAGAAGGGCTTGACCTGCCCGAGGTTGCTCTTATAGCCTCCTTGGATGAGGATAAGGAAGGCTTCCTGCGGTCGGAGATGAGCCTTATACAGACCATTGGCCGTGCCGCCCGTAATGCCAACGGCAGAGTAATAATGTATGCGGACAAGATAACGGGCTCTATGCAGAGGGCGATGGACGAAACAAACCGCCGTCGCCGCAAACAGCAGGCGTATAACGAAGAGCACGGCATAACTCCCAAGACTATAGTCAAGGAGATTGCCGCACCCATCGAGATAACCGTAAAGGGCAGCGGTGCGGACGGCAAAATGACCAAGGCGGAAAAGAAGCAGCTTATAGAAAAACTGCAGGCAGAGATGAAGCGTGCCGCAAAGAATTTGGACTTCGAAACCGCCGCCGCCCTCCGTGACAGGATACGCTCGCTTATGGCGTAGAAAGGTACTTTTATGAACAAAGAGATTACAGTTAGGGGCGCAAGGGAAAACAACCTTAAAAACGTGGACGTTTCCTTCCCCCGTGATAAATTGGTAGTGTTTACAGGGCTTTCGGGCAGCGGTAAATCCTCCTTGGCTTTCGATACCGTATACGCCGAGGGACACCGCCGTTTTGTAGAGTCACTGTCCTCCTATGCCCGTATGTTTTTGGGTCAGCTGGACAAGCCCGATGTGGACGGTATAGACGGGCTTTCCCCCGCCATATCCATCGACCAAAAGACCACCTCTAAAAACCCACGCTCCACCGTGGGCACAGTTACGGAGATATACGACTATATCCGTCTGCTGTACGCCCGTGTGGGCGTGCCCCATTGTCCTGTCTGCGGCGAGGAGATAGCAAGGCAGACCGTGGACGAGATTGTGGATAGGATATGTGAGTTGGAGGAGGGCACCCGTTTCCTTGTGCTTGCGCCTGTTGTAAGGGGCAAAAAGGGTCAGCACGACAAGCTGCTTGACGGCGCATCCCGAAGCGGCTATGTTCGTGTCCGCATAGACGGGTCAATGTACGAGTTTACGGACAGACCCGAGCTTGACAAAAATAAAAAGCACAATATAGACATAGTTGTTGACCGCCTTATAATGAGGGGCGACATTAAAAGCAGGCTTACCGACAGCGTAGAGACTGCCGCAAAGCTGGCAGAGGGCATTGTTTCCGTATTGCCCCTTAATGCCGACGGCAGTGAGGGTGAGGAGATAAGCTTCTCCCAAAACTACGCCTGCAAGACCCACGGCATAAGCCTTGGGGAGCTTAGTCCCCGTATGTTTTCTTTCAATAACCCCTACGGCGCCTGCGAAAAATGCGGCGGCCTGGGCGAAAGCTTTGTGCTTTCCCCTTCTAAGCTTATCCCTGACAAAAGCCGATCTCTTTATACGGGCGCTATTGTCTGCAACGGCTTTAAGTCCATACACGCAGGCAGCTATTACGGCGACATTTATAACCGACTTGGCAAATACCACGGCTTTGACATCCATACTCCTATAGAAGAGTACAGCGAGGAAGCCTTTAACATCCTGATGTACGGCAATATGGGTGGCAGTAAGGCGCGCCGCCGTGACGTGTACGAGCCCAAGTTTGAAGGCGTTATCAATATGATAGACCGTCGCTACAAACAGCTTGGAAACGACTTTGCCATGCGAGAGTACTATGAGGAGTTTATGGAAAACGTTCCCTGCAGCGAGTGCGGCGGCAAACGTCTTAAGGCAGAGGCCCTTGCAGTTACCGTTGGCGGTCTTAATATTGCGGAACTTTGCGAGCTTTCCGTGGATAAGGCGGCGGCGTTCTTTAAAGACCTTAAGCTTTCGGGCAAGGATGCGGTCATCGCCAAGGAGATACTTAAGGAGATAAACTCCCGCCTTGCTTTCCTAAGCAACGTGGGCTTGGATTATCTGACCCTGTCCCGCAAGTCCGGTGGACTTTCGGGGGGCGAGGCACAGCGCATACGCCTTGCTACCCAGATAGGCGCATCTCTTATGGGCGTGCTGTATATACTGGACGAGCCCAGCATAGGCCTGCATCAGCGTGACAACAGCAAGCTTATTGCCACCCTTAAGCACCTGCGCGACATCGGCAATACCGTTATAGTGGTAGAGCACGATGAGGAGACTATGCTTGCCGCCGACTACATCGTAGATATCGGCCCCGGTGCAGGGGTCCACGGCGGCCAGGTGGTGTTTACGGGCACCCCAGAGGAGCTTATGGCGTGCAGTGACTCCATTACGGGCAAATATCTTTCCGGCAAACTTAAGGTGCACCTGCCCGAAAAGCGCAGAGAGGGCAACGGCAAAAAGCTTACCGTTGTGGGCGCATCGGAAAACAACCTTAAAAATATAGATGTAAGCTTCCCCTTGGGATGTATGATATGCGTTACGGGCGTTTCGGGCAGCGGTAAGTCATCCCTTGTAAACTCCGTGCTGTATAACAGCGTTGCCAAAACCTTGGGCAGGTATACCCTTACCCCCGGTAAGCACCTGCGCATCGACGGTATAGAGCATATCGACAAGGTTATCGCCATTGACCAAAGCCCCATCGGGCGCACTCCTCGCTCCAACCCCGCAACTTATACGGGTATTTTCTCCGATATCCGCAGTATCTTTGCTTCCACGCCGGAGGCAAGGGCAAGGGGCTATGCCGACGGCAGATTTTCCTTTAACGTAAAGGGCGGCAGGTGCGAGGCCTGCCAGGGCGACGGCACTCTGAAGATAGAAATGCATTTCTTACCCGACGTGTACGTCAAGTGCGACGTGTGCAAGGGCAAGCGCTATAATAGGGAAACGCTGGAGATTAAATACAAGGGCAAGACCATAAGCGACGTGCTGGAGATGACCGTGGACGAGGGTTGCGAGTTCTTCGATGCCTACCCCTCCTTAAAGCGCAAACTGGGCGTAATGCGTGACGTGGGCCTTGGCTACGTAAAGATAGGTCAAAGCTCCACCACCCTTTCGGGGGGCGAGGCACAGCGTGTTAAGCTTGCTACGGAGCTGTCACGCCGCAGTACGGGCAAGACCCTTTATATACTTGACGAGCCCACCACGGGTCTGCACACCGATGACGTTAACCGTCTTGTGTCCATCCTTGACCGTTTGGTGCAGGCGGGCAACACTGTTGTGGTAATAGAGCACAACCTTGACCTTATTAAAACAGCCGACTATATTATAGATATGGGACCCGAGGGCGGCGACGGCGGCGGCACCGTGGTGGTGCAGGGCACGCCGGAGCAGGTTGCACAGTGCAAGCAGTCCTACACGGGGCAGTATCTTAAACCGTTACTGAAAGGGAGATAAGCTATGAATACAGATAGAATAAAGCATATTCTGGCGGCGGTGGAAAAGCCCGGCAGATATACAGGCGGCGAATACGGCCAGCTTATTAAGGACAAAAACGCCGTGGATGTGCGTATGGCGTTTTGTTTTCCCGATACCTACGAGATAGGTATGTCCAACCTTGGCGTTAAAATCCTCAGGGAGTGTCTTAACGCCAAGCCTTGGCTGTGGTGCGAGCGTTGCTATGCACCTTGGGACGATATGGAAAAGGCAATGCGTGCCGAAGGGATACCCCTTTATGCCCTTGAAAGCGGCGACGACATAAAGGATTTTGATATTGTTGCCTTTACTCTGCAATACGAGCTTTGCTATACTAACACTGTAAATATGTTGCAGTTGGCAGGCATCCCCATCTATGCCGCCGACCGTGATGACAGCCATCCCCTTATAATTGCAGGGGGCGCTTGCGCCTATAATCCCGAGCCCATGGCGGAGTTTATTGACGTGTTTTCCATAGGAGAGGGCGAGTACGCCCTTGTAGAGCTGGCAGAGCTTTACCGTGAATACAAGAAGGCAGGCAAAAGCAGGGAAGAGTTACTTCGTGCCGCCGCCAAGATAAAGGGTATGTACGTACCTTCCCTTTACGAGGTAAGCTACGGCGAGGACGGGAAGATAGCAAGCTTTGCGCCTAAGTACGAGGACGTGCCCGCCGTGGTGGAAAAGACCTTCCTTACCGATTTGGACGAAGCACCTTTCCCCACCTTCCACGAGATGCCCTACATAGATACCGTCCACGACCGTATGGTGTTGGAGGTGTTCAGAGGCTGTATAAGGGGCTGTCGCTTCTGTCAGGCAGGCATGGTGTGCCGCCCCGTCCGTGAAAAAAACCCCGAGGTGCTTGACAGACAAGCCAAGGAGCTTTACAAAAGCACGGGCTATAACGAAATTTCTATGTGCTCACTCAGTATAAGCGACTACAGCCGTCTTACCGAACTGCTTGAAAAACTGCTTTCCTGGACGGAGAAGGATCGTATAAATCTTTCCTTACCTTCCATGCGTATAGACAGCTTTTACGGCGAGCTTATGGAAAAAGCCATGAACGTGCGCCAAAGCGGTCTTACCTTTGCGCCCGAAGCGGGCACCCAAAGGCTTAGGGACGTTATAAACAAAAACATAAGCGAGGACGAGATAATGGCAGGCTGTGCCGCCGCCTTCGACCGCGGCAGGACTGCTCTTAAGCTGTATTTTATGAACGGTTTGCCTACCGAGACCGATGACGACATTCGAGGTATTGCCACCCTTGCACAGCGTATAGTGGACCTTTACTACTCCAAAAAGCGTGCAAAGGGCAAGGGCGTTACCGTAACTGTAAGCGTTTCCTGCTTTGTGCCCAAGCCCTTTACCCCCTTCCAATGGATGGCACAGGACAGGATAGACGAGCTTAAGCGCAAACAGCTTCTGCTTAAGGAGTGCATTACCACCCGTAAGATAGTTTACAACTATCACGACAGTCAGGTAAGCTTCCTTGAGGCAGTGTTTGCCCGCGGCGACCGCAGACTTTCCGCCGCCATAGCCGAGGCGGTGCGTATTGGTCAGCGCTTTGACAGCTGGGACGAGTTCTTCAGCTTTGATAACTGGATGCAGGTGTTTGATACCGTAGGCATCGATCCCGAATTTTACGCAAACCGTCAATTTGGATTTGATGAGCGCTTGCCCTGGGATCACATCGACTGCGGCGTAAGCAAAGAGTTTTTGATCAGAGAAGCAAAGAACGCTATTGCGGAGACCACCACCCCCGACTGCCGCACCCGCTGTTCCGCCTGCGGTATGCAAAACAAGGGCTGTACCCTATGTAAAGGAGGCAAGGAATAATGCAAGCCGTACAAAAATACACTCTGCGCATCTTCTGGCAGAAAAAGGGCAACGCAAAATACACCTCTCATCTGGATACCCAGCGTACCGTTACCCGTGCGCTGGTAAGAAGCGGCCTGCCCCTTTACTATTCACAGGGCTACAACCCCCACTTAAGACTGGTGTTTGCCCTGCCCGTATCCCTTTATCAGGATGCGCTGTACGACATATTCGACGTGGATATATTGGAGCAGGTAGACCCGGCACAGGCGGCGGCAATGCTTTCGGCGGTTATGCCCTCCGATATGCCCGTGCTTAAGGCGGCGTACCCCAAAAAGAAGTTTAAGGACCTGGACAGCGCAAGCTACGAGATAAGCCTTAAGACCTCCCTCAGCGCTGAGGAGATACAAAGCAAATTTGCGGGCGAAGTAGTTGTGGAAAAGAAAAGCAAAAAGAAATGCGCCTTTACGGATATTTCCCCTATGATAAAGGAACTTTCCGCTTATCCCGCAGAGGACGGTGTGCTTCTTAAGTGTACTTTAAGCGCTTCCCCCGATAATTATCTTAACCCCAAGTACATAATGGAGTTCCTCGGTGACGACGTAAGCTATTCCCATACCGTAAGGACAATGCTTTATGACGAAAAAGGCAATCCCTTGGAATAATTTTGCACAATACCACTTGTATATTTGCAAAAAGTGTAGTATTATAGTAATCGGACATGTGTTTTAGAAGGAGAGGTGTTTGCCCGTGAAGAAATTCAGCGGCGTATGGGGCACATATTTAGGTAAAATTATCGCTCTTTTCCTTGTTTTGGCGTTCGTCTTGGGCGCAGTGGGCGTTTGTATGATATATGAGCGTCACAGGGATGTTGTTATAGATTTGGAAGAGTTGCCGGAAAACCAGCGCTCTGTTAGTAAAAGCGACAAGGAAATTACTTTTAAGTTTGCCCTTAACAAGCAGGGATATTATTTTTCCGGCTTTGATACTTACCGCAAGGACGAGGGCGACTTGGTTGTAAAGCTTTACGCTTCTCTTACGCCGGGTGATTATGCCAAGGATACCGAGGGCTATTATACCATCGTTATCCCCCGTGAAAAAGGTGACAAAACTTTTAGTTTAGAAGGAGAAGACGGCATTGTTACAAGCTTGCTTGACCTTAAAGAAAAAGATAAATAAACGCATTTTGGCGGCAATTCTTGCCGCCTGCAGCCTTTTGTGCCTTTGCGCCTGCAACAACGAGGTGGAAAATATTAAGGGCGAAAACACCGTAGGCGGCTACAGCTTTTCCTACCCCGAAACTTGGGAGCTTTTGACAGACGGCAAGGACACGGTTATAAGCATTGCCGACGTGGGCGGCTCTGTCCCTTATGCCGTTATACGCTTCTCCATGCACCAAAGCGGCGGCAAAACTGCCGAGGAGTATTGGTCTGCTTCCGAGGGTGACTTTGGAAAAATTTACAGCGATGTGGAGATAAGCAAAAAAGAAGCCTTTGATTTTGCAGACGGCACAGCCTTCGAAGCGGTTATGAAAGCTACAATAGTCGGCTTTACCAATCTTGACGGTCAGCCCGACAAGGCGGAGGGTAAGGCGGTTTATTTTGTGCGTCAGCTTGTTTTTCAAAAAGAAGACAGGCTTTGCGTTGTAAGCTATATGGCTTCCAAGGGTAACGACGATGAACACGCCGGCGCCCTTGCCACTGTTAAAAACAGTTTTAAGTTTACTGCCCCCAAGGCAGATAAAACCGAAGATACGGACATGGCGGATTTTAATATTTCCGTGCCCGAGGGTTGGACACTTTCGGCCTCCGAGGCGTATTATACCCTTACCAAGGGGAATGCAAGTATAACGGCTTCCGTGTTTTCCGTAAAAGATAATGCCACCACCGCAAAAGATTGCTGGAACAATGTTTACGTGCCTGACTTTAAGGCCAATTTCGCAGACTTTGCTCTTATCGGTCAGCTTAAGGAGGACGTGAAGCTTGGCGGCGTGCCTGCCGTAGAGGCGGAGTATACCTTAAGCACCTTCAGCGGCAATACCTACAGCTTCCGTCAGATTACCGCTGTATATTACGGTTACGTTTACACCGTAGTGCTTACCGCTTCCGCTGATGATTATGAGGACTGTGTGGCAGGCTACGAGGCGGTTGTGGCAGGCTTCAGCTTCAAATGATAAAGGTAATAGCGGTTGTGGGTGCTACAGCCACAGGCAAAAGCGGCTTGGCGGTAAGGCTTGCAAAAGCTCTTAACGGCGAAGTTATATCCGGTGACTCTGCACAGGTTTACAGGGGAATGGATATAGGCACAGCAAAGATAAGCCCTGAGGAGCAGGAGGGCGTCCCCCATCATTTAATTGACATTTTAGATATAGACACGGCGTTTTCCGCAGGTATGTTTGCCGAGCTTGGCACGGCGGCGGCGGAAGATATTGTAAGCCGTGGTAAGCTGCCTGTAATAGCGGGCGGCACAGGGCTTTATGTGGATGCCATGACAGGCGCAAACCGACTTAGCCCCACCGCCGACAGCGACCCTGCAGTAAGGCAACAGCTTATGGACAAGGCGGCGACAGAGGGCGCGGAAAGTCTACACGCTTATCTGGCATCTATTGACCCGCAAGCGGCGGCAGAGATACACCCCAACAACATAAAAAGGGTAGCACGTGCCATAGAGATTTTTTTGGTAACGGGCAAAACCAAGACAGAGCTTAACGCACAGCCCGTAGCACAGGGGCGCTTCAGTCGCTGTCTTATATTGCTTGACTGTCCCGACCGTGCTGCACTCTACAGCCGAATAGACAAAAGGGTGGAGCTTATGATGGAGCAGGGCTTGGAGGCAGAGGCGTATAAGCTTTGGCAGCAAGGCTTGGGAGATACGCCCACCGCTTCTGCAGCTATCGGTTATAAGGAGCTGTTTCCCTACTTTTGCGGACAAATAAGTCTTGACAGGGCGGTAGAGGACATAAAGCAGGCGACCCGCAATTATGCAAAAAGGCAAATAACATATTTTAAACGTATGGAGGGTGCGTACCCCATAGATATAAGCCTTGGCAAGGAGGAGGTTTTTCGCCTTGCTCTTCAGCGCAGTATGCAGTTTTTACAGGAATAAAAGGAGAAGGGAAGGGAGCTTATGAAGAAGACACTGAAGCAGCTGCTTGTAACGCTGTGTTCCGTAAGCATACTTGTTTACGCGGTGTTTCAGCTTTCTCTTGCTTCCGACAAAGAGGTAGAAACCGAAAATACCTTTTATTCCGTTGTTAACGACGTTATTAATACCGAGTGTTATCTTTTCCGTAACGAGTCACTTATTATCCAAAGCGCCGACGGTGCCCGTTGTTATTCTGCAGAAAACGGCGACAAGGTCTTTTTGGGGCAGGAGCTGTGCGTCACTTATCAGGATTATTCCGACGCAGACGTACAGACCCGTATTAACGAGATAAACACCCAACTTGCAGTGCTGGAGCAAAGCACCGGCAGTTATTTTGCTGACCTTGGCAGGATAAACGAAAACATAAGCGATTATATGATGGACATCCTCTGCAGTGTGTCCGACGGCGATTTGCGCAGTGCGAAAAGACAGCAAAGCTCTCTTCTTGTTCAAATGAATCGCAGACAGGCCACAGTGGAAGAAAACGGCAACTGCTTTTCCGACCGAATTTACGCATTAAAGCAGGAAAAAACCAATTTAGAGGGTGGGCTCACAGGCGCAAAGGTATATACTACCTCTCCTGCGGCAGGTTATTTTTATACTGAAGTGGACGGCTATGAAAACACATTCTCCGCCACCGTTTTGGAGGACCTTAGCCTTACCGATTTTGAAAAGCTTATCTCTTCCAACACCGAAGCCGTTGTAAACGGTAATGCCATAGGTAAAATTGCAAAAAGCTCTAAATGGTATATCGCTTTTGTGTGCCCCCGACGGGAAGCTGCGGGCTTCCAAAAGGGCAAAGAGTATGCCGTTAATTTCCCCTATTCAGAGGTTCAGCTTGATATGACCTTGGAACGTAGCAGCGGCAGCGGCGACGGTGAAAAAATGATGCTTGTTTTCAGCAGTCATACTTTACCCCGGGGCTTTAATTTTACCCGCAAGCAGGAGATAAGCGTTATAAAATCCACGGTTCAGGGGCTTAAAGTGCGCACAACCGCTCTTCGTAACGAAAACGGCAAAACCGGTGTTTATGTGTTGCAAAACAACCGTGTTGTGTTTAAAACGGCGGAGGTTTTAAGGGAAAGCGGCGGCTTTTATTTGGTGGCACTTCCGGATGAAAATCGCCACACGGTACGCTCTGCAACCAAGCTGTCTCTGCACGACACCGTAATATTAAGCGGCAAAAATTTGTATGTGGGGAAGGTGTTGCAGTGATGGATGAGAAAAAAACGGCAATAAAGGAAAGGTTGGACGCCGTTTTTAACGCTTTGCCCCAAGGCGTTACACTGCTTGGCGCTACTAAGACCGTCTCTGCCGAGTATATAAATTACGCAGCGGAGTGCGGGCTTAGACTGATTGGCGAAAACAGAGTAAATGAGCTGATTGAAAAATACGACAGTATTAATAAGGACCTGCTGGAAATACACTTTATCGGCGCCTTGCAAAGCAATAAGGTTAAATACATTATAGATAAGGTGTCGATGATACATTCCGTGGACCGTCTTTCCTTGGCAGAGGAGATAAGTCGCAGAGCGTTGGCAATAAACAAAGTTATGCCCGTGCTTGTAGAAGTGAATATCGGTAAGGAGCCAAGCAAAAGCGGCGTTATGCCTGAGGACACTTTACCGTTTGTAACGGAAATTTCAAAACTTAAGGGCATTTCCGTACAGGGATTGATGACAATACCCCCAAAATGTGACAGCAAAGAGAAAAATATTGAATTTTATAAAAAAATAAAGCAAATATTTATTGACATATCACGTCAAAATGTGGATAATGTTAATATGAGGATTTTGTCCGCAGGGATGAGCGGCGATTGGCAGGAAGCCACAAAGTGCGGATCTAACATGGTGCGCATCGGTTCAGGCCTTTTCGGTATGCGTCACTACGGCGCAGATAAGTAAGAATATTACAATACTATATACGGAGGAATATATTATGGCAAATTGGAAATGGGCAGAAAAACTTTTGGGTAAGGAAGAGGCTTATGTTGTTGAAGATGACGGCAATTATGAAGAAAGCGGTTACGAGCCCGTAAGCGCTCGCCCCGCAGTAGCCCCCGAAGCTCCCCGTCAGACAGGTGCAATTTCCAGCGGCGCTTCCGCATCTTTGGAAATGAAGATAGTTAAACCCGACCGTTTTGAAGATGTTACTTCCATAGCAGACCACCTTTTGCAAAGACGTACTGTTGTGCTTAATCTTGAAAATACGGGCAAGGAAAATATAAGACGTATTCTGGACTTTCTTTCCGGTACCGTTTACGCAATAGAAGGCAATATGAAGCGTGCCGCAAACTCTACCTACGTTATCACTCCCAAAAATGTGGATGTTTCTGCGGATTTGGATTTTTCCGGTGAAAAAAACGTTTCCGGTAAAGAGCTTTATTAATTTGTTTTAACACCCTTCGCTGTTTTTAAAGGTGATAGTTTTTGATTAGAATTTTTACATTTGTTGCGCTTTCCGTCAGCGCATACGTTACACTTATGCATTTGGCGCTTCTGATGCGTGTTATTTTGGGTGCATTTACCGAGGGCACGGGTCCCCTTGCCTCTTTTGTGTATGTGGCAACAGAGCCTATATTACTTCCCATCAGACGCTATATTGACAAAAAAGGCATTCTGCAGGGCATCCCCTTGGATATTTCTGTCCTTGTGGCTATGATTTTCCTTATGATAGTATCGCTCTTTTGGCCAAGCATTTAGGATTAAAGAAAGGGGAGAGTTTTACCGTGCTGCCACCGCATGGACTT
>JAZSIW010000111.1:0-20323 GCA_045534025.1 Eubacteriales bacterium
AAGGCGCGGTTTTCGTTGAAAAAGGCTTTGTGATGGTGGCACAAACCACATTTTCTATGCCGGAATGGAAAAAAAGTCAAAAAATTATAAAAAAACTATATACAAATGCAATTTTTTTTGATACAATATGCAGTGTAACCGAAAAAAGGCAGGAGGAGGTTCTTGTCTTAGCGGAGAAAAGCGACCTTGTTGTGGTGGTCGGCGGGCGTAACAGCTCCAACACCGCCAAGCTTTGGGAGCTGGCGGCGGCACGTACCCGTGCCCTGCACATAGAAAGGGCGGCAGAGCTTGCGCCCTACAGCGCAGATATATGCGCATATAATAATATTGCTATAACTGCCGGGGCATCGACCCCGTTCAGTATAATTCAGGAGGTAAGAGAAACCATGGCAGACATCATCAAAAACACTGAAGACAACGGCGAGCTTTCTTTTCAGGAGATGCTTGACCAAAGCTTCAAGACTTTACATACAGGAGAAAGGGTAGTCGGCGTTATTTCCGCTGTTACTCCCGCCGAAATCCACGTGGACCTCGGGACGAAGCACACCGGCATTCTCCCGTATGACGAAATCACCGACGACAGCGGTGTAGACCTTAACGAAATGTTTAAGGTTGGCGACGAGATCGAAGTTGTTCCCGTTAAGTTTAACGACGCTGAAGGTGTTGTTCACCTTTCCAAGAAGCGTCTTGACTCTTCCAAGAACTGGGGCACCATCGTTGAAGCTGAAAGCGAACACGCTATCCTCGAAGGCACCGTTAAGGAAGTTGTTAAGGGCGGCGTTGTTGTTTCCAGCAACAATGTAAGAGTATTTGTTCCCGCTTCCCAGACCGGCGTTCCCAAGGACGAATCCCTTGACGTTCTTAAGGGTAAGAAGGTTTCCTTTAAGGTTATCGAAATCAACGACCAGCGCAAGCGTGCCGTTGGCTCCATCAGACTTGCACAGAGAAGCGAACACAAGAAGGCTGTTGAAGAATTCTATGCAACTGCAGAAGTTGGTCAGAAGTTCACCGGCACCGTTCGTTCCCTCACATCCTTCGGCGCATTCATCAACCTGGGTCCCGTTGACGGTATGGCTCACATTACCGAACTTTCTTGGGGCAGACCCAAGAACCCTGCTGACATCCTTAAGGTTGGCGATAAGATAGACGTTTACATCAAAGCTATCAACGTTGAAAAGAAGCGTATCTCCCTCGGCTACAAGACCGAAGAGAACAATCCTTGGAACATCTTTGTTGCTAACTACAAGGTTGGCGATGACGTAAAGGTTAAGGTTGTCAGCCTTATGGCGTTCGGCGCATTTGCTGAAATCATTCCCGGTGTTGACGGTCTTATCCACAACTCTCAGCTGGCTGCAAAGCCCGTTGCCGCACCCGCAAGCGTTGTTGCTGTTGGTGACGAGGTAGAGGTTAAGATTATAGCTATCGACGAAGAAAGAAAGAGAATAAGCCTTTCCCGCAGAGCGCTTCTCCCCGCAGAAGAGCTTGGCGAAGGTTTTGAGATAGTTGAAGAAGCTTCCATCGGTGCAGAAGAAGCTGCTACCGAAGCTACCGCAGAAGAAACAGCTGAATAATTTTAGCTTAAAAACACAAATTGCTGTTGTCCTTGAGAAGGGGCAACAGCAATTTTAGTAAAAGGATGCTTTTATGGCAAAGGGCGTATACGATTTTATAAATAATATGGGCACGTATCCCTTCCATATGCCCGGTCACAAGCGCAATTCAGACTTTGAAAAGCTGTGGGCTTTGGGTGCGTGGGCAGATATAACCGAAATAGAGGGTGCAGATGATCTGCATAATCCCAAGGGCATACTACGCAGCCTTGCAGAAGCGGCGGCGAAACGTTGGGGTGCAGATAAAAGCTATGTGCTTGCCAGCGGAAGCACTTGCGGTAACCTTGCGGCTATGGGAACTCTCGGCAAACGGGGCGATACGGTGCTTGTTGCCCGCAACTGTCACCGCAGTGTTTACCACGGTCTGGAGCTGTTTGGCTACAGACCCGTCTTTGTAACGCCCGATTATGTGGAAAGCCTTGGCGTTTACGGTTCTTTAAACCCTAAAACAGTGGAAGCGGCGATAAAAGCCAACCCAAATGCGGCGTTTCTTGTAATGACAAGCCCTACCTACGAGGGGATTATATCCGATATCAAGGCCATTGCCAAACTGTGTCACGGTGCAGGCATCGCCCTGCTTGTGGACGAAGCCCACGGTGCACATCTGGATTTATCACCGCATTTTACAGGTGGTGCGGTAAAAGCGGGTGCGGATGCGGTGGTGCAAAGCCTGCACAAAACCTTGCCTGCCCTTACTCCTGCCGCATTGCTTCACCTTCGCGGTGATAGGGTGGACAGACAAAGGCTTGCCCATTATTTAAGAATATTCCAAAGCTCCAGCCCCTCCTATCCTCTTATGGCATCGGCAGAGCTGTGTGTGGAGCAGGTGGGGGAGGAAGCTCTGTTTAAAGAGTGGGCTGACCTTATAAACGACTTAAAAACCGGGGCAAAAGAGCTTAAAGGCATAAAAATATCCCCCAAAGTGGGAGAAGAGGGCGTTTTTGCCCACGATCCGTCAAAGCTTGTAATAGGGGGCAAGGGCGGCTATGCCTTGGCAAGCTTTTTGCGTAGCAGGGGTATAGAAACGGAATACGCCACGGAAAACTTTGTGCTGGCAATGACAGGGGCAGGCGACAGAAAAGAGGGCTTTGATGCACTTGTCTCCGCCCTTGCGGAAGCGGACAAAACCCTGCCAAGCCGTGATTTTGCCGGGAAACAGCCTCAGTATTGCAACGGAGCCATGGAGCTTACCATAGAAGAGGCATTAAATGCTCCGTCCGAATTGGTAAGCTTAAAGGATTGTACAGGCAAAATCGCCGCCGAGTATGTGTGGGCGTACCCTCCGGGCATTCCCATGCTCGTACCCGGTCAGCGCATAACGGAGGCGTTTGCCGCCGCAAGATTTGAGAATTGCACAAGCGATAGGGGAGAACTGCCTTTATTAGCGGTTATAAAATAATAAAAAGCTGTTGACACAGTGAAAATTTTGTAGTATACTTTAGACGTTAGATAATTTTTATATAAGGAGTATTAGTAATGAAAAAGATAGTTACACTTGAAACTCGTGACCTTAACAAGTCCGTTAACAACGGCGGCTGCGGCGAATGCCAGACCTCTTGTCAGTCTGCTTGCAAGACCTCTTGCGGTGTTGCTAACCAGAACTGCGAAAAGAAGGACAAATAAGCTTTTAATAAAAAAGTATATTAAGATTAAGGAGTGCTAAGCCCTCCTTAATTTTTCTGTCGGGGTAAAATATTATGATACATCAATTTAAGCAGTGCGGCTACAACGTGGTGCTGGACGTTTTCAGCGGCTCCGTTCATTTGGTGGACGAGCCAATCTATGACGTTATCGCTATGTACGAGACCGCTACCGCCGAGGAAATAGAAAAAGAGATATGCGCCAAATATCCCGATGTCAGCGCAGAAGACGTTAAGGAATGCATTGAGGACATAGAGGCGCTTAAAAGCGCAGGCAAGCTGTTTACCAAGGACGCCTTTGCGGACATAGCCAAAAACTATCGCCGCAGTAATTACACAATAAAGGCGCTGTGCCTGCACGTGGCTCACACCTGTAACCTTAACTGCTCTTACTGCTTTGCAGGTCAGGGCAAGTATAAGGGCGACCGTGCGGTTATGAGTCTTGAGACAGGTAAGCGTGCCCTTGATTTTCTTATTGAAAACAGCGGCACTCACCACAATCTGGACGTGGACTTTTTCGGCGGCGAGCCGCTTTTGAATTGGGATGTGGTAAAGGCGCTTGTTGCCTACGGCAGAGAGCAGGAAAAGATACACGGTAAAAACATTCGCTTTACTCTTACCACCAACGGCGTGTTGCTTGATGACGAGGTTACCGAGTTTTGCAATAAAGAGATGCACAACGTGGTGCTTAGCCTTGACGGCAGAAAAGAAACCAATGACCGCTTCAGAAAAGACTATAAAGGTAACGGCAGTTACGATATGATAGTTCCTCGCTTTAAGAAGTTTGCGGAAGCAAGAGGCGACAAAGAATATTATATGCGCGGTACATATACCCACCACAATGCGGACTTTTTGAACGATATACTTCATATGGCAGACCTTGGCTTTACAAAGCTTAGTATGGAGCCTGTTGTGGTCCCCCCCTCCGACCCCTGTGCACTTACCGAGGAGGATAAGCCTTTGCTTTACGCTCAGTACGAGCAGTTGGCAGAGGAGATGATAAAGCGCAACAAAGAGGGTAAGGGCTTTACCTTCTATCACTATATGATAAACCTTACGGGCGGCCCCTGTATATATAAGCGTGTTGCAGGCTGCGGCTCTGGTACGGAATACCTTGCCGTTACCCCTTGGGGCGAGCTGTTCCCCTGTCATCAGTTCGTGGGCGATAACGAGTACAGTATGGGCGACATCTGGAAGGGTGTTACCAACACCGCCCTTCGTGACCGCTTTGCTTCTTGTAACGCCTATACCCGTCCCGAGTGTGAAAACTGCTGGGCGAAGCTTTATTGCAGTGGTGGCTGTGCCGCCAACGCTTACCACGCAACGGGTGATATAAGCGGTACCTACAGCTATGGCTGTGACCTGTTTAAAAAGCGTATAGAGTGCGCTATAGCAGTTAAAATTGCAGAAACAGTAACGGAATAAATAAAAGCTCCTCCGATAAGGAGGAGTTTTTTTAACAAAGCGTTGCGTCGGCAACACAGTTTGGGATTTTATTTGTCCTAAAGTGGTAAATAAAACTGAAAAAGGACTTCCGTTAGGAAGTCCTTTTTTGGCGGAAAGACAGGGATTCGAACCCTGGTGACGCTATTAACGCCAACACGATTTCCAGTCGTGCGCCTTAGACCAGCTCAGCCATCTTTCCACAGCTTACACGGGGCAATACCCTCGGTCGCAAGGCATATTATAGCACAAGCTTTGCCCCGTGTCAATAGCTAAATTTTAATTTTTTAATTATTTTTGTTCTTTGTCTTAAGGAACTTATAAACAAGCGCCGCAATTACACCGCCTACCAAAGGTGCGGCGATAAACACCCACACGTTACTGAAAGCTTCTCCGCCTATGAAAAGTGCGGGTCCGAAGCTTCTTGCAGGGTTAACGGAGGTGCCTGTAAAGTAGATGCCAAGCAGATGCACAAGGGTAAGTGAAAGACCTATAACCAAGCCGGCTACTGTGCCGTTTTCTACCTTGGAGGTAACGCCGAGGATGGCAAGAACAAACACAAAGGTCAAAATAACCTCTATGATGACGGAAGCTGTAACATCGTTGTTATACAGCCCGTTTGCGCCCAAACCGAGAGTCTTGTAACTGTCACCGAGTACTCCCATAAGTGCGGCGGCACCTGCTATTGCGCCTGCAAACTGGGCAACTACATAGCCTATAAAATCAACAATATCAAGCTTACCGCTTACAAGCATGGCTATAGAAACGGCAGGATTGATGTGACAGCCGGAAACATTGCCGATAGAGTAAGCCATTGCCACAATAACAAGACCAAACGCCAAGGCGGTTGCAACGTAAGCGGCATCAGCCTCAGCCGTACAGCCTGTAACGGCGGCAACGCCGCAGGCGAAGAACACAAGCACAAAGGTGCCTATAAACTCTGCCACGTATTTTTTAAAGGATTGCATAAAAAACCTCCTAACAAAATATTCCTTTGCGCCATTATAGCACAGCTTTTGCTTTTGCGCAATAGTTTTTTGCAATTTTGCACAAAAAAATAAAAACAACACGCGGCGAGTTGTGGAAAATGTCGAAAAAACGGTGCTTTGTGTTGACACAAACAACAACAAAGGATATAATGAAAACAGAAAGGATATGGCAATGGAAAAGACAAGATCCAAAATTCAGTTATCAGACCATTTTACATATAAAAGACTTATGCGTTTTGTGCTGCCATCCGTGGCAATGATGGTCTTCACCTCAATATACGGCGTGGTAGACGGGCTTTTTGTTTCCAATGTGGTGGGCAAAACACCTTTTGCTGCTCTTAATCTTATATGGCCTTTTGTTATGATGATAGGTGCCGCAGGTTTTATGTTCGGTACAGGCGGCGCGGCTGTTGTGGCAAAGACCTTGGGCGAGGGTAAGCGTGAGCAGGCAAACAAGTATTTTACCATGATTACTGCAGTGACCTTTGTAAGCGGCGTTGTTCTTGGCACATTGGGGATAGCGCTTTTGCGCCCTGTCGGCACTTTTATGGGCGCAGAGGGGAATATGCTTAGCTACGCCGTTATTTACGGTACAATCAACCTTTGCGCATTGCCCTTTTTTATGCTGCAAATACTGTTTCAAAGCTTTTTTGTGGTGGCAGAAAAGCCAAAGCTTGGGCTTTATGTTACCGTTGCGGCAGGACTTACGAATATGGTGCTGGATGCTGCCTTGGTTTACCCCTTCGGCCTTGAAGGTGCGGCGTTTGCCACTGCATTAAGCCAATGTGTGGGCGGCATAATACCCCTTGTGTACTTTGCAAGAAAGAACACCGGCTTGCTTAGGTTTACCAAACCTGCATTTTACGGCAAGGTGCTTTTAAAGGTTTGCACAAACGGCTCCTCAGAACTGATGAGCAATATCTCCGCCTCGGTTATAGGTACTTTGTTTAACTTTCAGCTTATGAAGATAGCAGGTGAGGACGGCGTATCCGCATACGGCGTAATAATGTACGTGGCGTTTTTGTTTCTGGCTATGTTTTTTGGCTATTCGGTGGGCAGTGCTCCCATAATAGGTTACAATTACGGTGCAGGCAACAAGGCAGAGCTTAAAAATATGTTCAAAAAAAGCGTAACTCTTATGCTTTGCGGCGGCGTGTTTATGGCTACGGTCAGCATTTTGGCATCGGGCGTTTTGGCGGATATGTTTGTAGGCTACGACCGGGAGCTTTACAATATGACCCGTAGGGGCTTCTTTATTTACGCCTTCAGTTTTTTGCTTAGCGGACTTAATATTTTCGGTTCGTCTTTGTTTACTGCCCTTAACAACGGTGCGGTATCGGCGGCAATATCTTTTCTTCGCAGTTTTGCCTTTCAGGTGGCGTTGGTGCTTCTTTTGCCAAGGCTTTTGGGGCTGGACGGTATTTGGCTTTCCGCCTTTGGGGCAGAGCTGTTGTCCGTTTGTTTAACAGTGTTCTTTGTGCTTAAATACAAAAAGAAATATCAATATATATAATAAGGAGGGTTTGTTATGAAAAAAATCATCACCATAGGACGTCAATTCGGTAGCGGTGGCAGAGAGTTGGGCAGACGCCTGGCAGAGGAGCTGGGCTTTGAGTATTATGATAAAGAGATAGTTGCGGAAATTGCCAAAAGAACCTCTCTTTCCGAAAGCTATGTAAGAAGCGTGGTGGAGTGCAAGCCCCATCAGCTGTATCCCATAACCATAGGCAAAAGCATCGCTTACGTGGGGGATTACCAATTTACTCAGATGCAGTCTGTGTATCAGGCACAGGACAGTATTATGAAAGACTTGGCAGATAAATCCGACTGTGTGATAGTGGGTCGCTGTGCCGATTATATCCTGCGTGAGCAAAGCCCCTACCGTGTTTTTGTGTATGCGGACCTTGTAAGCCGCCTGCGCCGTTGCATGGCACGTGCCGAGGAGGGCGAGGGCATTACGGAAAAAGAGATGAAGCAACGAATACACGAGATCGACAAGGGCAGGTCAAAGTATTATGACTTTTACACGGGTCAAAAATGGGGTGCATCCGAAAACTACGACCTGCTTGTAAATACTTCCGACAAAGAGATTAAAAGCCTTGTAAAAGGACTTGCCGCAATGCTTAAAGAAGTTCTGTAAGAAACAACATATGGGGCTGTCTCAAATGCTTTCTTAAAGCATTTGAGACAGTCCCTTTTTATACGTTGTATGCTTTATCAGCCTTTAAGTTGCTTTCTTACACAAAGCAGGTCTACAGTGCTTATGTGGCCGCTGTCGTCAATGTCGCCCGCAACCTTTTGAAGCTCCGGCAGACTGTTTCTGCCGCCTATGTACTTCAATATTACTGCATAGTCTGTGGAGGTAACGGCACCGTCGCCGTCCATATCGCCTATAACGGCAACATCCATTTCCACGCCGCAGTCAAAGGAGCACACTTTTTGCCCCGTCTTAAGGCTTGCGCTTTGATTAAGCTCTGTTTCGCCGTCAAACACCCTTACCTTGCTTAAGAAGCGGTCCTCAAAGTCTTTAGCGGCGGTGTGGGGCATTACCCTGTAAATAAAGCTTTCGGTTTCCTTATAATCGGCTTTGTCCTTCAAAACTATGTCCCAAAGCTTAAAGCCGTCGTGCTCACGCAGTACGGGGTGGGCTTCCGTGCCTACCTGTTGGAAATACACGGTTTCGCCTGCGCCCTTGTTGATGTTTGTCTTAAGACTGCCGTCCGCAAGCTGTGCGGAGGTGAAAGTGGTGCAGGAGGAAGCCTGTGTGCCGTTCTTTTCGTAAACCGCACCGCTTACCGCCAACGCATAGTTGTTCTTTATGTAAGTCTTGTCGCCGCCTGTGGCGTGGTTGTTATAATACAGCTGGTACGCAGCCGCCGTGCCGTTTGCGGTTATTTTGCCTGCGTTGTAGCAGTTCTCAAAATACACCTTGGTGCCGTTGAAGTAGGCTATTATGCCGCATACCTTCATAGGACCGGCGGTAGAGTTAGAAACAGCACTTATATTGCCCACGTTGTAGCAGGCAGAAATTCTGTGGTTGGTGGTGCCGTAGAAATACCCTGCTATACCGCCGGCACCTCTGGTAGGAGAAGTAGCGCCGCCGTCGGTAACGCTTATGTTGCCTTCATTACCGCAACGCTCGATGCTGTAAATATAGCCGCTTGCAGGTGCAACGCCGGAGGTTTTGCCCACGATGCCGCCTGCAGAGAAAGTACCCTCTACGTTGCCGTAATTGTAGCAGTCGCTGATGGCAAGGCTGTTCTTGGTGTTAAGGGTTTCCGTACCGGAGGTGTATGTAGAGCCGCCCTGACCGTAAATACCGCCTGCGTTAAAATCGGCAGGAGAGCCCTCTGCGTGTATGTAGCCGTAGTTGATACATCCGGATACGGTAACGTTGCCCACGGTATAGCTGATTATACCCGCGGCACGGGTGTTGGTGGAGCTTACCTCACCGTAGTTGATACAGTTGGTGATGTTGCAACGGTATGCCATGGTTGCGGCGTTTTTGCCGAAACGGCAGATAAGACCGCCGCTGTAAGAGGTAGAGCTGATTTTACCGTAATTTATACATTCGTCCATGGATAAGGTGATGCCCTGGGTATAACCGACAAGACCGCCTATCTGTCCCGTACCGCTGTGGTTGCCGTTGTTTATACAGCGAAGTGCCACAATAGCGTTTCCGCTTACGCCGTAGCCCAACAGGCCACCTGTGGAGGTGCCGCCTGCAAGATTTGCGTTGATTATTACGTCTTCAAAACGTGCGTTGCCCGTTACTTGCTTGGCAACTGCGCCGTTGTAGCCGTCGCTTACGGTAATATTGCCTGCAACGGTAAGGTTCTTTACCGTACCGCTCATATCCTCAAACATAGGTACGCTTGCGGTAACCGTATGCCCCATGCCGTTAAGTGTACCTGTAAACACGGCGGAATACGTGGAGCTTATGCTGATGTCGTTGGCAAGATAATAATTGCCGCCCGCACTCATTGCCGCAAACTCTGCCGCATTGTGTATAGCAGTGCCGTTTTCCAAAGCCCTCTCCGCTTCAAGCACGTTAAATGCACTTACCTGCTCTGTGGTGAGAGAGCCCAAGGTGTATCCTTTTTCGGTAAAGCTTTGTGTGGTCATAAGCTTGCCTGAGGAGGGAGTGAAGTTGAATGCGCCTTCCTTTACCGTTGTGGTAACCGTACCTGCGGAATCCGTGGTGCTTGTTATACCGCCGTCGGTAGAGTCAAGGTTGCACACGCAAAACGCTTTGGAAACTTCGTCCTCGGTTGCTATGGTGATATACAGCTTTGTGTAGTTGCTGTTGCCCATATTGTAGGAGCTTGTAATATTATTGATCGCCCCGTCTGTAGCATTGTAATAGTCGTGGCGCTTTACAAGTACGCCGCTGTCGGTATAGCCTATACTTCTTGCGGTGCGGTCGATGGGGAAGATGCGGTCTGCGGATATATCGCCCATGCCGGTATAGGCCACTGCTGCCGCAAATCTGTCCAAATGGTAGGTAACCTTGGTTGCGTCCTCGTTAACGGTAACAAGGTATGCGCTTTCCGTGGCGGAAATCTTGTCTTTTATAAGATAGCTGTCGGAAAATACTATGGGGCAAAAACCTGTCTCGCCTGCAGGCAGTACATATTCTCCGTCGTGGATTCCCATATACATCTGAGACGTAACACTTGTGTTCGCCACATTAAGGCAGGTGGATTCGGTTGCATTGCTGTAGGACCACAGCACAAAGTCGCTAAGGTCTATTTCTACGTCAGAGGCGTTGTATATCTCAATGCCTTCAAGGTGGTCGGTACCGGCGGTGTTTTTAATTGCCTCGGTTATGTATATAGGAGCGGAGAAAAACAGGGTAACACGGTTAACATCGCTGTAAACCCCGTTTACTTTACAACAGCTCTTAATAACCGTATCATTGTTTACGGATATTGCTTCGCCGTAAAGCTTTCTGGTAGCAGAGCTTCTGGGATCTGTGCCGTCAGTAGTGTAATATATAAGTCCGTCACCCGTTAAAGTAACAAATTGCGTACCGCTGTATATATTGGTGTGGTGCGAGGGCGTGGGGGCGGTCACGGCTTTGTAGGAGAAAGTGGTCATAACGGGCAAGTGGTCGGAGGCTACCATAAGCTCCGGCGCCTTGTTGCCTACGTAATACCTTGTGGGTACAAGGCTTTGGTCGGTGTAGAATATATGGTCTATGGGTGAATTAGGAGCACGTGTAAAGTCGTAGCCTGTAACCTTGTTCATGGAATATTCGTATTTTACAAAGTCAGTGCTTCCGTATATAGAGCTTTCAAAGTACTCCGTAAGCAATTTATATGCGGGGTCGTATGCACGCATATTAAAGTCACCTGTAAATACGGTGGGGATGACGCCGTATACGGCGTATATCTCTTCCATTTTTTCGTATGCCTGCGCCGCGTTGGAAAGCCTTGCTTCCCTGGCTTCTTCGTCGGAGTAGCCTGTATAAGAGCTGGCGTTAAGGGCAAAGTGTGCGTTAAGCGCAAGTACGTAGCCGCCTGTTTTCTTGTCCTTAAGAACGGCCCATGCCAAGCCTTTTGTGCCGGCATAAGCGGCAATCTGAGAGGCGGTCATATCCTTTATGTTATAGCTTTTGTCAAACAGTAATGCGCCGTGGGCGTTATTGTTGTTGCTGGCGTCGTTTGCCACAAGGCTAAATCTGTTCTTGTTGTACAGTATGGGCACGTAGGAAACGACGTTTGCAACACTTGTGTCCGTTCTGTATTCATCAGCCAATCCGTAGCCACCGTCGGATTGAAGAAGGGCGGTAACACCGGATTTGTTGGTGGCGTTGCGCTCTTGCGTGCCGATAATGTCGGGACGCAAGCCGGAAACAACATTGCTCATGTGGTAGGTACGGGTAATGCCGTTGCCGAAAACGTCGGTGCTTTGGTTTTCAAAAAGGGTGTTAAAGGACAAAACCTTAATTGCGTTGGGGTCAGCCTTTTCTATGGGTGAAACATAGGTGACTTTATCTTTCGTAACACCTGCGGGCACTTCGCCAAGGCCTGTGTAAACCATAAAGTCGTCTATATAGTACTTAACTTCTTTGCTGTTCTTAAGGGCAATCGCCGCCGCATACTGTGCCGTGGAAAGGAACAGCTCCTTATAAGTGGCGGTGGGTACGGAAATCTTTGTGCCGTTAACGTATACGGTAGGTCCTACGTCTGCGTCAATGGCTATTCTTACGGTCAATTCTTTGCCTACAAAGGGGTAGGCGGTGTTGGAGGAAGCGTTCGCCTCAAGACAATTTACGCCGAAAAGCTTGTAGGATATGGAGGAAGTGCCCGTGGATTTCATATAATAGGACCCGGCTGCTTCATAATCCCTCCAATTGGTTGCTGTTCTGACCTGATTGTTGCCGTAGCCGGCAATGCGCAGGTGTACCGTGTTGTAGCTTTTATAGCCGTTGTAGTTGTAAATAAATGCGCCGTAACGGGTGTAGTTTGCCGCTTCCGCATAGGTGATTTTATAGCTTATGGAGTAGTCGCTTTTAATAATTTCACCCATATCTGCATCGTCAAGCACCGTAACGTAAGAGTCGGCGGTAGCGCCGGTGCTTAAGCTGTCGCAGAGGAGTCTGCCGTCTACAAAGGAGTAGTTTGTTTTGTTGGCGTTCAGATCCTCGGACAAAGTCCAGCCTAAGGTGGAAAGAACAGACGCCTTAGAGCTGTTGTTTGCGTAATTAAAGTCCTCGTAGTAAACAACTGTTCCACTCTCAAGTCCCGTTGCGGCATTAACCTTTACAGCCGTGCCTGCGGCGGGGAGGAGAGGGAGGATAAACAGCATTGACAGGAACAATGCAAGCACTTTGTTAAGCTTTTTCATAACAAGTTTCCTTTCCCACTTTAATACCTTAATATGATATATAGCAATTATATCATAAAAAACAATGTAAAGCAACAGTTGCTTTGCTAAAAATGCACAAAAATGTATAAAAGTTCAGTTTTTTTGCAAACTTGTTTTTTGAAATATTGACAGCCTTGCTCTTTGCCTGTATAATAGTTAACAGATAAAGTATTATTATATGGAGGTATAGATTATGAAAAAGCTTTTTCCCAAGCTAACGGCGGTGCTTTTAGTGCTTGTAATGGCGCTTTCCGTATGCCCTATATCGGCATCTGCGGCGTTTTCAATGAGCAAAACCGCAGGCTTTACGGTACAAACCGGTGTTACTTACGCAAAGTACAACGTTACCAGCGGACAAAACGGCAATACCCTTGCTTGTACAACCCTTACCTTTAACCCCGCCAACGGGTTTATTCCTATGTCGTTTCAGGGTTACGCAGGCACATCCGGCACCCTTGCAACCCAATACAGCATTGCAACAAGCAAATACGGTTACAACGTTGCAGGTATAATCAACGGCTCATTCTTTTCCATGGGCACCCCCTACGGCACTCTTACCAGCGTTTGTATTTCCAACGGTAAGGTAGTTGCGGGTCACCTTGGCTCTTCCGGTGAGGTTGTTGCATTCGGCTCCGACGGTAGTATGAACGTTGTAAACAGCAGCTTGAAATACACCATAAATATCGGCGGCAAAGATTATGCCGACATGCTTTATTACATAAATAAGACAAGCGGCTCTGCCTCTGCAAGCAGCTGGAGCGAGCGTTTTTATTATTTCGATACCTCTTGCGGTACTAAGTGTGACAGCTACGCTGTTTGCCCCGGTACGGAAATCCTTTGCAAAAAGGTTGATAATACTGACCTTGCGGTAGGACAGACTCTTGTGGGAGAGGTAGTTTCCGTTACCAAAAACACCTACGGCGGCGCTTTGGGTGCAAGCGGTGCTTATGCCGACACCTTTATTCTCTTTATGCGTAGCGGTTCATCCTACGAAAGCTATATTTCCGGTGTAAAAGCAGGGGACACAATTACCATTAATACCGAGGAAACCGTAAGCGCTTCCAGGGAAATTATGGAAAAAGCAAACTCCGTTATTGCCAATGTAGGTTGGCTTGTTAAGGACGGCGTTGACCGTACCCGCATTGACTCCACCATCGGTACTCACTCCGTTACCCTGCAGGCGCGTTGGACAGCTTTCGGTCAAAAGGCAGACGGCAGCTATGTTTTCTTCACCAGCGAAGGCGGGTCTACAGGCTCCGGCGGCTCTCTTACTCTCAGGGATGTGGCGGACGCCATGGAAAACATGGGCTGTGTAAATGTTATCCGTATGGACGGCGGCGGCTCCAGCGCAATGTATGTTTCAAATACGGGCAGCGGCAGTGCGGGCTACGTTCAGTCCAGTACCAGAGCAATAGCGGACTGTATACTTATCGTCAGTCGTTCAAGCGCTACAAATTCAACGGTAAAATCCGCTTTGCAGACCAAGATTACCGAGGCGGAGGGCGTACTTGCCGCCAACGGCAGTGCGGCTTTGCAGGCGGCTTTGACAGAGGCTAAGGCGATTTATAACAGAAACACCAGCATTATGGGCGACCATAAGCGTGCCATAATGGAGCTTAGGGAGCTTGGAAGCGGCAAGGCCATGCTTCAAAGTGCATTAAGTGCAGCATCCTCTGTGGATACCTCTCTTTACAGTGATTTGGCACTTGACAGAATAGACTATGCTTATGTGGAAGGGAAGCGCATAGTTAACTCCTCTGCTTACACAGAAGCACAAAAAATGCAATTGGCAGCCAAGATAAACGCACTTATTGCCGATACAAGCATCAAAGGCGACAGGATTTCTTTGGGTGGCGCTTACGATACCCACGATGCCAACACCGCATATCCCGATACAGGACTTTGCGAGATGACCGACGGTGTGCTTTTCGGCGCCACAGCTACTTCTGCCCCTTGGACGGGATACCACGTTAATTCTGCCCACGGCTATATCGAAGGCAAGGGCAGCTATACGGATATAAAGGTGGACTTGGGCGCCGTTAAAAACATAACGGGCTTTGGCGTTTCTGCTTGTCATTATACCCCTTGGGGCATCAGCGCACCTAAATCTATAGAGGTGTATGCAGGTGAGGACGGCAGCTCCTACTACTATCACTCTTCGTTGTCACCCACCATAGTAAGTGCACAGGCAGACGCATATCAGGTTATTCCTTACGAGTCTGTTTTCTCCGCTGTTGCAACCGATAGATATATAATATTCCGCATATTCTTCGCAAGTTCTCACCTGTTTGTGGGTGAGGTAAGCATTTACGGTGAAGGCGGCAAGGAAAGCAGTAACTTTACCTCATTTAACACCCGTATCAATACGGATAACGCAGTTATCTTTACCCCAAGCCTGGGCACGCTTACTTCTACCAACGCAAACCTTACCTGGGCCCGCACTATCATTTGTAATTACGATTCAGCCAACGGCAGATACGTAGTTGCCTCCACCTACTCCGCCAGCGGTGACAGCACTTACACCTGCACCGCTCCCGCAAACGGCATTGTTATAGGTCTTCATGGTGCGGCATACAACAACAACTCAAGCGCAAAAGCGGCAAAAGCGGGTGACATCGTTTACCTTACGGGCATCGATGTTGCAACACAGACGGTTTATCCCGGCGCAAGGATAAGCTTTGGCTCTGCTGCAAGCGAAAGCGTAAGCTATGCCGCTCCCGAGTTTGGCGTTGTTGCACCCGGCTCCGGTTCCGTGTTCAAGTCGGAAGGCTATGTTTCTCTTCCTGACGCAGGTATGAGCGTTGATGCAATTGCCGGCCTGTTCTTGGATAACAGGGTAAGCGTAAACGGCAATACAACGGGCGCAACAGTAACCGTTAAAGCAACGGGTGAAAGCTATCAGCTTTATTATGTGGGCGACGTTAACGGCGACGGTGTAGTTAATACCGCAGACCTGCTTTGCGTTCGCAAGGATGTATCCAAGCGAAACGTTTTGGCCGGTGCGTATTCCTGCGCAGGGGATATGGACGACAGCGGAAGCATTACCACTACCGACTACGCCATTATAAGAAAACGCCTTACAAGCGGAAAATAAAACTTAAGTAAAAACAGGGCGGTGAAAACAAAAGTTTTTCACCGCCCTGTTGTGTTTTGGTTATGCTTTTTTGCCTGACTTTTTATGGACTTTGTAAGAGGCGGCGTTCATAGCGACGGTAATCGCCCTTACAATGCCTATAATCCACAGCCCGGTGGCAAAATTGTACACGCCCCAAAGACTGTTATTGACTATATTGCCCAAACGAAGCTTTTGGGTGCTTTCGTAAAACCACAGATAATAGTTTACGTAGCAGGGAGCAATTATGGGCAACAGTTGCCACGGATTTTCTATAGCCGTAAAGCCAACCGCTGTTTGTATAATTATGGCTGATACAGGCACGGCAAAGTGCCATCTATGCTTTTTTATTTTGTCACGGTAAATGTAAATTACCGACCGTGTGCATATAGCAAGATAGGAATATACCGTTGCCATGTCGTTGTTAAGATAATAGCACAGCAGATTAAAAACGTTAAACAGTAGGGTAACAATAAAAATCTTGCGTATGTTTTCGCTGGTGGCAATAAAATACTGCACTATGCAAACCAGCAATTGCATTAAAATAAGCTCTGTCATTTTTTGTGTTTGATCCTTTGTTTTCGGTGTGTAGCAGTATACACTTAACAATTGAACAACAAGTTAACAATTCTCCGTTATATTATAAAAAGCAAATTTTTTGTGCAAAAACAACAAAAAAGCAATGCATTTTTCTACGCACCAAACAGCCAACAAATGCCTGTATCGCCTTGACAAAATTTGTATGTAAGTTTATAATTATCATAGAATGATAGTGGGTGTAAAGTACACTTGCGTTGTGTTGTATATTATTTAAGGAGGAACATACAATGAAGAAATTTATTGCAACAGCGCTTTCTCTTGTTATGTTGGTTTCCATCTTCTCGGCTTTTGCTTCCTTGTCCGAAGCTGCCGCATCCATTTGGGTGTATGATGTAGATAAGACCACTACAGTAAGCGCGCAGCGTCAAAAAATCGCTGCAACCCGTTCTAAGTCTTACACGGTTTCCTATTCCGGCTCCGCTGCGGACGCTACTTATCCCGATAACGGCGTTCGTCTTACAGACGGCGGCTCCGGTTCCGGTAACTCTTATTTGTCCGTAGCAACAGGCTCCGGTACAACTACGGTTGTTATCAACCTGGGCTACAAGGCTATCGGCTTTACCGATTTCTATGCACGCTTCCACAACTCTTCCAGCAACGGCTACACTCTCCCCACTGCTGTAAATTATTATGTATCCGATGATGATGTTACATATAATTTTGCAGGCACGGGCGAAAACGTTGCATCTCCTTCCGATGAAACCGCGTATAGCATCGGCTTCACCAAGGAAAAGGGCTGTGCTGCACAGTATATCAAAATCGAAATTAAGCACAGTGGCAAGATAGCTTGTTCCGAAATCTCCTGCTACATTTGGGCAGACGTTACCACCATCACTGATACCGGTGCAGCTGACAACCAGGGTTTGGTTTACAGCGCAAACACCACCGCAGGCACTGCATACGTAACCTCTTACACCAACAGCTACACTAAGACAGAAGTTGTTCAGGGTACGGGCATCACTCCCTGCTCCGCTTCCGGTAATGTTGACAACACTACTTGGATAATCGGTAAGGGTACCGAAGACCAGACTACCGTTACGGCTGACTTCGTTTCCAAGTCCAGAAAGAACCGTCCCGGTACTGTTAATAACAATAAGAAGTACGTAGTTATCCACAACACAGGTAACTATGCTTCCGGCGCAACCGCAAAGGCAAACCACAACTATCAGACCACCAACTCCGCTTGTACTACCTCCTCTTGGCAGTACACGGTAGGTGCAGACGGTATATATCAGGGTATTCCCGATAACGAAGTTGCTTGGCACGCAGGCGACGGCTCTACAGGTACAGGTAACTACTACGGTATCGGTATGGAAGTTGCTGTTAACGGCTGGGTTGACTTTACCACCAATTGGCAGTCTTTCCTTAACAACGGCTTCTACAAGTCCTGCCGCAGAGCCGGCTTGCTTACTGCAGAGCTTTGCGTAAGATGGGGCCTTAACCCCGGCGACGGCTCTCCCGGTACAGGTATCCGTCAGCACTGGGATTCCACCGAAAAGAACTGTCCTCAGCAGATGCGTTACAATACTTCCTCTAAGTCCTACACCCGTAACACCGGTGATATGTGGAAGTACTTTATGACTTACGTTACCAAGTATTACGAAATGCTCAAGGGCGGCGGTTCCTATGAGGTAACTACCGAAGTTGCCAACACCGTTACCAATGTAGAAATTCCCCAGTACGTATACGTAAGCAGTGCTAACACCTATTGCAGAGTAACCGGTATCTCCGGTGCTGCATTTAGCGGCAAGAGCAATCTTAAGAGCGTTTATATCCCCAACACCATCACTTGGGGTTCTCCTACTTTCGATTCTGCAAACCTCGTTAACATCAACGTATCCCCTTCCTGCACATACTACTACTCCAAGGGCGGCGTTCTTTACTCCTCTGCTGACAACTCTGTTGTTGCAACTCCTGCAAAGAATACCGGCGCAGGCGCACCCAAGGCAGATGCCGCAGTTTACGGCGTAGCTAACTTTACCCTTGGTGAATCCTATGAGGTGGATTACGACGCAGACACCAACGAAAAACTCTTTACAGGCTTCTATCAGGCAGGCTCCGTTGCTTCTGACATTAAGGAAATGTTTGTAGATGAAATCAGCGTGTTTGATAAGAACGGCAACGCTGTTGCAGACAACGCAAAGGTTGGTACAGGTACTATCCTTAAGTCTGCTGACGGTGAAGACACCTGTACTCTTATCGTTTACGGTGATATAGACGGTGACGCTGTTATTTCTTCTACCGACTATGCTATCATCAGAAAGCATCTTACAGGGCGTGTTCCTCTTACCGGCATCTACTATACTGCAGCTTCCATAATCGAAAAGGGAACTATCACTACTGCAGACTTGTTGCATGTAAGAAAGAGAATTCATTCTTAAGCATCTGTAATTAATTTTCATCTATAATTTAAGGAGAAAGCGCCTGCTGTTATGGCAGGCGCTTGTTCAAGCTTATGATTAAAAGATTTATTTCCGCCACCGTTTGTGTGCTTATGTTGGTTGCTTTATCCACAGGCATAAGCGTATTCGCTTCCATGGAAGATTCACCTGTATCGGATTTGGTATTCGTTTGCGAAACGACCGAGGTACAGGTTGGTGACTTTATAGAAGTTAAGGTGTTTATTAACAATATAAGCCTTGAAGAAGGTATTATAGCCTGTGACCTGCCTTTGTTTTACGACTCCAATGTTTTAGAGCTCAGCCATCAGGAAGCTATTATTCCCGCATCTTGGGGTAGCAATTACAGCTTTTTGTTCTCCCCTAAAGGCGACGATGCTTATTGTTGGCTTCGCGTTGTGCCGGATGTGCCTCTGAACGAAGAACTTGACTTTTACAAATACACCGTAACCGAAGATAACACCTTGGGCTTTTTGCTTGTTTTTACGGCAAAAGATACAGGAAAAACAAGTCTTGAAATAAAGCATAAGGCAGATGAAAACGCTTATATGATGATGGTTACCCCCGAGCTTGAAAATTTCCCTCCCAACGGCGCAAAGCTTGATATAGTAATCAATAATCAAACCGCCGAAGGCTCTGACACGGTGGAAAGCGATACAGAAATCGAAAGCACCGAGCCGATGGAGAGCACCCCGGTTTCCGAAAATTCCGAGCCGATGGAGAGCGCCCCGGATGCAGGAAGTACCGATGTTGAGGAAAGTGTAGCTCCGGTAAGCACGGGAGATGATTCTGCTGCGGTAAAAGACGCTTCGTTTTCCGACAGGGGTGCTTTTCCCGTTGTGCTTATAATTTGTATAATCGGCGCTGTTTTAGTTATAGGCGGCGTTGGTGCGTTTTTTGCCATGCGCGAAAAATAGCCTATGATTTGTTGGCGTTGAGACGCCGTGAAGAGATAATAATAACGAAAAATAACGGTAGGCTTTGACAAAAAGCCAAAGCCTACCGAAAAGCTTTGCAAAAACAGCGTTCCAACAGGACAAAAACACCCTGTTCGACGGGGGCGAAAAAATTTTTTGAAAAAAACTAAAAAAATTTCAAAAAAACTATTGCAAAACTCAAAAAACTATGCTATTATAATCAAGCGCTGATTTGAGGGGCACAACAAAACGTCCTCAACAAAAGCTGTGGCGACTGATACGGTCCGGTAGTTCAGTTGGTTAGAACGCTAGCCTGTCACGCTAGAGGTCGTGGGTTCGAGTCCCATCCGGATCGCCAAAACTCTTTTGCAAACCTGCGGTGGTTTCGCACCCATCCTTATATGCGGATTTAGCTCATTTGGTTGAGCGCGACCTTGCCAAGGTCGAGGTGGCGGGTTCGAGCCCCGTAATCCGCTCCAGCCCATTTGGGCGTTAGGGACGGCGCCATCGCCAAGCGGTAAGGCCAAGGTCTGCAAAACCTTTATTCCCCGGTTCGATTCCGGGTGGCGCCTCCAAACTTCTTTAATGGCGCAATTGTTAATTTGCCTCTGTAGCTCAGTTGGTAGAGCAGAGGACTGAAAATCCTCGTGTCGTTGGTTCGATTCCGACCGGAGGCACCACAAAATGCTGATGTGGCACAGGCGGTAGCGCGCATCCTTGGTAAGGATGAGGTCATGGGT
>JAZSIW010000136.1:0-22272 GCA_045534025.1 Eubacteriales bacterium
GACTCGTATGCCGCCCATGCCATGTGGGGTGTAGGACAAAGGTTTGGCATCCGGCGCAAGGGATAAAAGGGGTGAGCTTCGGGCATAGGTTCTGCGCTGTACACATCAATGCCCAAGCCGCCTATGTGCCCGCTGACCAAAGCTTCTGCCAAAGCAGCTTCGTCTGTCACAGCGCCCCTTGCGGCGTTTACCAGTATAACGCCCTTTTTCATAATAGCAATCCTGCTTTTGTCTATAAGCCCTTTGGTTTCGGCAGTAAGAGGTGTGTGCAGGGTGATAATGTCAGATTCACGGCATACACGGTCTATGTCCGCACATTCCACGCCTTCCTCCGGCGTACGCTTGCAGACAAGCACTTTGCACCCAAAGGCGGAGGCGATTTCCCCCACTTGCCTGCCTATATTACCGTAGCCCACTATACCCCAGGTTTTGCCTCTCAGCTCGTGAAAGGGAGGGGATACCTTGTTAGCTGTAGAGGATGCGGTGTAAGATCCGTTCCTTACAAACGGAACATACTCACCGTAGTGGCACACAAGATACAAAACGCTTGCCACCGTTATCTGAGCTACGCTGTCCGTAGAGTAGCCTGCTACGTTGCACACGCCAACGCCATTTTTGCGGCAAGCGTCAAGGTCTATGTTGTCATAGCCTGTGGCAGCAACGCATATAAGCTTAAGCTTTGGTGCGGTGGCAAGGGCATCAGCGCCTATGTGTACCTTATTTACAACTACTACCTCTGCATCTCTAAGTCTATCCAAAAGCTCGGTAGATGCGGTGCTTTGGTATACATTCAGCGTGCCGAACTCTTTAAGTGTATCAAGACTGAGGTCTGCCCCCAGCGTGCCTGCGTCCAAAACTGCAATATTCATATATATTTTACCTCCGTAGTACAAAACTGTCTTAATAATACCTGATTTTTAAAAGAAAATCAATATGATATCCCATAGGCAAAAAATAAAATCGTCAGCAACAAAATGTTTTGGCAACTCTCTGCTTTAAAATCTTTTACAAAACAAGCAATCAAAAACATATTGTAAAAACAGTTTTCAAAAAGCAGAAAAATTGTCGTTATGTTAAGTTTCTTTAAGGATGGCAAGCCTTGTGTTTGCCAAAGAACAATAATTATTAAAGGATACTTTTGCAAAAAAATAAACGCAAAAGTGAACAATAATTAAAATATTTTTCGTAACCCCTTGCAAAGTATATATCGATGTGGTCGAATGGCAAGGTGAAGTTTTTATGCTTTTTTTAGTTGAAGGGCGGTTTGGTATATGACACAAAAAGAACTGAAAAAACTAAACCGAAAACAGCTGTTAGAGCTGTTGCTCGAACAGACCAAAAGGGCAGATAACTTGCAGAAAGAGCTTGATGAAACCAAAGAACTCCTAAAGACAAGGGATATCGAAAAAATGCGTGCAGGCTCTATTGCTGAAGCGGCGCTTAAGCTTAACGGTGTTTTCGAAGCGGCAGAAACCGCGGCGGCGCAGTATTTGGAAAATGTTATACGGCTTGCAGAGAGCGCAGAGGCGGTTAAGGCCGCAAGAAAGTTAGAGCAGGACGGCGGTTTGACTGATGCAGAATAACGAAGAAATAAAAGATATCAGAGCAACCGAAGAAGTTGTTGATGGGAAGATTATTGTTGAGCCTGAAGAGATTGAGGGCGAAAATGATAATTTTTCTTTTCCGACCGAAGCAGCTTTAGAGGCAGAGATTAAGCGAGAAGCCTATAAAAGGCGGTATAAGCGTATTATAAAAAGCACCGTCTACGGTTTGATTGTTGTGGCGGCAGTAGCGGTGCTTATAGCAACCCTGGTGTTTCCAGTAATGCAGATTGCCGGCACTAGTATGGAGCCTACCCTTGAAGAAGGCGACATAGTGGTTTTGGTAAAAAGCAGCAAGCTTGAAAGAGGCGATCTGTGCGCCTTTTCTTATTCCAATAAAATATTGATTAAACGAGTTATCGGTCTGCCCGGCGACAAGATATCAATAGATGCCGAAGGAAATGTATATGTAAACGACAAGATTATTGATGAGCCGTATATTACCGAAAAAGCTTTGGGTGAATGTGATGTGGAGTTTCCTTTACATGTACCGGAGAATCAATATTTTATGATGGGGGACCAGCGCGAAACCTCTATAGACAGCAGAAGTACGGTAATAGGTTGTGTTACCGATGAGCAGCTTGTAGGCAGGCTGATGCTTAAGATATGGCCTTTATCTCAAATGGAAATTATAGATTAAAAAGTGAATTGTGGTGCAAATGACAGAACAGAAAACTTTAGTTCACACAAAATTTAATAATAGCAAATTTCGCGGACATGCCGCTGTTATTTTGCTGTTGTCTATTTTAGTTGTAACCGCCGTTTTTTGGTGGCTTAAGTTGGTGGGCATAACAAAAGCGGGGGAGGCTTTTTGCGGCTTTGAAGAGCACGCTCACGATGATGCTTGTATAGCTGAAGGCTGTACAAGGGAAGAGCATATTCATACCGATTTGTGCTACTCTAATCCCAATGCAGATGTGGAAAATGCAGAGGATTGGGAAGCCACAATGGAAAAGCTTGAGCCTACGGGTGTTATGGCGGATGACCTTGTAGAAGTTGCAAAGACCCAAATTGGTTATGAAGAAAGCCTTTATAACTATGTTTTGGACGGCAACGGCAATCATAACGGTTATACCCGTTACGGCGCATGGCACGGTAACCCTTACGGCGATTGGTCTGCTATGTTTGCAAGCTTTTGCCTGTATTATGCAGATATAAGCGAAGAACTGGCTCCCTATAACTCCGGTGCTGACGCTATGCGCGTACAGTGGGATGCAGAAGGCCTTTATTCCGCCGCATCTGATCACGCTCCGTTAAAGGGCGATCTGCTGTTCCTTGATAAGGACAGTAACGGTAATGCGGATTCGGTTGCTGTGGTAACCGAGGTTGCCGACGGCGCGTTAAGCGTTGTGGAAGGTAACCTTAACAATGCAGTTGCCGAGGCGGAGTATAAGCTTGACGATACAGCGGTTATGGGCTACGGCGTGCTTACGCAGGTAGAACGCAAGACTGTTGATGCAGACAGGCTTAACTTTATAGACAGCGTTATCTCTATGATAGATGGGCTTCCCACGGCAGACGAAGCCCTTGATGCTTTAACAGAGCTTGAGGAAGATATGGATGCCTACGAGGAGTATTATCTGGAGATACTCAACGATTGCAGCCTTCCCAATATGCTTTATATGGACGTGGAAAAGGATCTGCAACACCTTGTTACCAACTACCCCAAGCTTCGTGAGCTTATGGCGGCGTTTCCTGTTCCAAGCACCTATGCTTTAGAGGTAGGCCAAACCGGTGCTTACACTATCTATCAAATCAATAATATGATGTGGATAGGTTGGCAGTACCCCATACTCATAAGCGGTAGATCTATAAATCAATACCTCATAGATGCATATAATCAGGACCCCTCCGCAAACGCTTGGGTTTCTTCCTTTAATTTCCAGTCTTGGATTTGTTATCAGATAGAATATAACAGCACCACAGGTATGTACTACGTGGCGGCAATACACGGTGAAAGCGTAAATAAGCGTACGCTTTACAACACCACTTCAAAGGGTTATATGTTCCTCGCTTGCCCTCAGTATACAAACGAAAACGGTGAAAAACGCGGCACAGTTATCCTTGACAGTATAAGGAAGGGCGACTCTGTTATAGCTAAAAACGCTTCCGGTACCGTGTATAGCAGCTTCCCCACTTCGGCGGGGGCAACAAACGTTGGTAACTACACTCCTGCGGCAGGCGGCTTGGGCTCTCTGACCTTTGGTACTACTGCCAAGGAAAGCGTTGTGGACAACAGCGACTATCTTAAGGGTACTGTTTCCACCCCCGATACAAGCACCTTTATTGACATAAACCTTTACAATTACGGCGGCGACCCCAACGGTCAAAATATTAACAGCCTTTGGAAACAAGACGTTGAAGGCGGTGTACTGTATCCCCGTCCCGGTTATCAGCGCCCCGACCCTTTGAATACAGATAGCTTTACAAATATCCCTAACCGCTATTGTTTTGGTTTTGGCGATATGGTCGTTGCTGACTTCAATTTACATTATGATAATGTGTGCGGTAGCGGTGTTAACCCCAAAGGTATAAATAAACTTCATCCCGGTTATGAAGCAAGCAGATCTACCGAGGGTGTAATGTTTCCTGTTTTAAAAAACGACAGCCCCGCTTTGATTAACGGCGCAGACCTTGGATATTTGTTTAAGGACGGTAGCGCCACAGGTCTAAGTTATATCGAAAAGCAAAACACTCAAAACATAACAGGGCTTTTCCAGTACGATGCGGAAAACCAGCGTTACTTTTTCGATTCCCGCGATAACCACGCGCAATGGGATGCGGCTACCAACAAATTCCTGATATATGAGGACATAATAACCCCCAGCTTTGTTATGTATCCCTTTGGCAATTTTATGCCCTTCAACAATATCGTAACGCAAACAACACCAATTCTTCCCAAAACTTATACAAAGCCTGACGGCACAACGGCAACATCTGCGTCCTGTAACCTTAATTACATAAGACGCATGGCGGCAAGTGCTATGTCACTATACCACCAAACAGGGCTTGAATGTTACAAGAACCTTGCCGAGGTTATGGAGGAGATGTACGATAATATAAGCGGCAATAAAAGCGGCGTAACTCCCTTCCTTAACGGTGTTTCCGATGTGGGTTACGGTGGAGTTAGCCACTTTGCATATCAGCTTCTCAATTATTACTCCGGCAAAATAACAAGCACTTCCGACGCTTCTTACAAGCTTTTCGATAAGGTTGTAGCACAAAACGGTTATGCCGATATGTACGGTATAGATTTTGACGAACAAAGCGATTTCTATTTCGGTATGGATATACACTTCGATTTTGCTCAACCTATCGGCGGCGTAGCAGGCAAAAACAATGACGATATGACCTTCAACTTCACCGGTGACGATGATGTTTGGGTATATCTGGACGGTGTTTTGTTCCTAGACCTTTCCGGTGTCCACAGCCATGTTGGCGGCACCATCAACTTTAAAGAGGGCAAGGTTTACTACTACGGACTCGGCGATTTTGCAGGCGCAGTACAAAGCACTCCTTACAAGGTTGTTACCTTTGCAGAGATACTTGCCGCTGCAGGCAGAGATACAAGCATACTTGAAGGCGGCACTTTTGCTGACGAGTCTGTTCATTCCCTTGACTTTTATTATATGGAACGCGGTTCCGGTTCCAGTATGTGTAGCATCAACTTCAACCTTACCGCTATCCCCAAAAACCGTATTGAAATAAGCAAAGAGTTAAGTGCCACCGTTCTCGGCAATCCCGATTATCTTTTCCAGGTGGTTAAATATAACGCAGGCGTAAGCGATACCGATAACAACGCACTCGTTGTTGGCGCTAACGTTGCTTACAGCGTTTATGAAACCAATGGCTTGACTTACATAGAAAACCGTGTTACCGATGCAAACGGCATAATCCGCCTCAAGGCGGGCGAAACCGCAATGATAGGTGATATCGAAGCGGGCACAAGATTCTTTGTAAGGGAGCTTTTCCCACAAGAGTTGAGCAACCAGTACGGTCCTCCCCAAATAACCATTGCTCAAAATAGTACAAGCACTGTAAACCAGTCTATTACTGTGGGCGGTAAGGTATATACTGCGGTAGAAAGCTCTCCTGCAGAAGTAGGTACCGTAAGCGGCGAGGATGCCGCACCCGTAAACCTGGCACTAAACGGCTATTATTGGCTCGTTAATGGTTACAACAATGAGGGCAGATTCAGCGATGTTGATAACGGCAATGGTGGCACTCGGTATCCCCTTTATTCAATAGCTTGGGAGAATCATTCGGGTAAATTTAACGACGGTATTATACATCTTGGCAACGCTAATGCTACGGGTGTGAATGACACTGTTGAACTTAGCTTAGGCAAACCTTTCAACGGGGAAACGAATGTGGTTATCCCTGCAGGCTCCATCGATGTCGTATACAACGGTATGGGTGGCAAAAAAATCTCCGCTGTTAATGTACTGGCATCGTTCAGAGATACTGAACAGTACTTCCGCGGCTACCCCACAAGGATTGTCGTAAAGGCTTATATAGATGGCGCATATGTAACGATTGCCGAGACCGATAAATTTGTATGGTATAACAATGACAGCCATACAAGAATGTATACCGTAACCTTTGACCCAATAACCACAACCGACCTTCGTATTAATATGTATGTGGATGCTTCGAAGCAGACTTACGGTACACCAAGCTCTCCCTCCAGCGGTGTTATCGGTATAACCGAAATTCAGGTTATCGGCGGTGAAAATACCGTGACAAGAGAGGACCTTGTAGATGTTGATGTAGTAAATACTACGGAAAACCTTTACAGCGCTTTGGAGATACATAAGGAGCTTAACGACTACAACGGCGTAGTAAGAGATTTTACCTTTGATTTAAGCTTTGACGGCATCCCCGTAGCCGTAGGTACACCTTATCAGCTGTATGATAGTGACGGCACCCTTGTTTCCGGCAACTATGCCGTGACAACAGCGGGCAAGGTAACCTTCAGCTCCGATAAGTATGTTAAGTTTGAAAACATCTTGGCAGGCACGGATATTAGCTTGAAGGAGGCGGCAAGCACGGTTTATACGCCCACCTACAGCTTCTCCTGCCAAAACAATAACACTTCCACCTACACGCAGTGGTCGGCAGAAAACGGCCAGACCTTAACGCTCAGTGGCGATATCGTTGTGGGCGAGGCGGCTGTTTCCACCAACCATATAGTTACCGTGACCAACAGCATAGACCCAATAAGCGTAACTGTTAACGGTAACAAGACTCTGCTAAACGGCGACGGTGCATACCACGACTATGTTATAAAGCTTACGCAGGTAGCCCCCGAAAACGGCAGCTATACCCCTGTTGACGGTGGCATTAGCCTTTCTCAAACAGCAAGGGTTAACGGCACCTCTTCGGCACCTATAAGCTTTACCCTGAACTTTGATACCTCATGGGATACCACCTCTCCTGCCTATTTCCTTATAGATGAAGTAGGCGCAGGCACGCCCGGCTATGACAGTGATTATTACATCCTAAAGGTTGAATTCGCCGTTGACTCCGCAACAGGAAAAACAAACGCAGTACCCACCCTGTTGTTAAACGGCACGGGTAACGGCGTTACCTCGTTCAGTTTTGAAAATACACTTGTGGGTGTTATTAATATCTCCAAGACGGTTGAAGGTGTTCAGAACTACTCCGGTGATTTTGAGTTTACGCTTACAGTAAAGCAAGGCAGCAGTCCTGTAACAGGCAGTTTTGCTTGCAGCGGCGTAAGCGGTATAGATAGCATCACCTTGGATGCAAACGGTAGTGCTACTTTCTCTCTCAGCCACGGTGAAACACTTCAGGTGCAAAACTTGCCTATAGGTGCCACATGGACGGTTACAGAGACGGCGGCAGACGGCTTCCAAACCCAATACACAGTAAACAGTGGGGAAGTAAGAAGTAAAGGCAACACTGCAAACGGTACGGTAAGTAACAGCTCTGCGGTAAGCTTTTACAACTATGGCGGCTACGAATTGCCCGCAACGAACGGCAGCCTTGCAAGGCGCATAATGCCTTATATTGGTTTCGGAATAATGCTTGCGGCTTTCGCCGGTGCACTTATCTTCCGTTATAAGCGCAAAAAAGGCGCATAATTATAAAACCAAAATAAAAAAATAAAAAAGAAAAGAAAGGACCCAAAACCATGAAAAAACTCATCGCATTCCTCTGCGCTGTTATGGTTATCGCAACCTGCAGCATCTCCGCATTCGCTGTAGACACAGGCTCTATCACTATTGATGGCTGCGTTGACGGCACCGTTTACAACGCTTGGCAGATAGCTACCCTCGAAAGCTATGATACCACTGCCGGCATCTATTCTTACAAAGTTTCCGCAGGTTGGGAAAACTTTATATCCGGCGACGGCGCTGCATATCTCACTATTAATGCAGACGGCTATCTTGAAGAAAACGGCACCCTTACCGCCGAGCAGAAGGTAGCACTTGCAGACGCTGCTATCAAGTATGCAAAAGACAACTCTATTGACGCAGTAGGCACCGCAACCGCAGCTAACGGCACCGCAACCATCAGCGGTCTTGATCACGGTTATTTTGTAGTAGATACCACCCTCGGTACCTTCCACAACCTTACCACTACCAAGCCTACCGCTTCTATTACCGAAAAGAACGTTAAGCCCTCTCTTGAAAAGAAAGTTTTGGAAGACAGCACCGGTTCCTACGGTTCCGCAAACGATGTAGACCTTTTAGATATCGTTTTATTCCAGGTTACTATTTCCGTAACCAAAGGTGCTGAAAACTATGTAATGCACGATATTATGGAAGACGGTCTTACTTATTTAGACGTTATATCTGTTACCGTTGACGGCGCAGACGTTAGCGATAGCAACTACACCGTAATTACAGAGACAGATGATGATTGCACCTTTGAGGTTTCTTTTGACAACGAATACGTTGCAAGCATTGTTGGTAAAGAAATCGTTGTTAATTATACGGCACAGCTTAACGAAAACGCTATAGCTGGCGAAGCAGAAAAGAACACTGCATATCTTACTTACGGTGACACCACCAACACCACTAACAAAACTCAAGATTCCGTTACCGAAACCAAAATGTTCTCCTTTGACATCGTAAAGACTGACGGCGAGGATAACGTTCTTGACGGCGCTGAATTTGAAATAATTTATGACGAATATTCTCAAAACGTATGTGAGTTTGTTGACCTTGGCGAAGGTAACTACCGTTTCCCTGTGAACAATGAAGAATCCACCACTACAACTATCGTTCCCGTGAACGGTCAGGTTACTATCATAGGCTTTGACGGCGATGACGTTGTATGGCTTAAGGAAACCAAGGCTCCTAACGGCTACAACCTTCTCACCAGCCTTGTAAAAGTTGAAATGGAAGGCGAAAATAACAACGCAACAGTAGAAGCGGGTAAATATGTTGAAGGCGGTGTTCAAGTAATTAACCAAGCAGGCGTACTGCTTCCCGAAACCGGCGGTATCGGTACCACTATGTTCATCGTTATCGGTGGACTTATGGTTCTCTTTGCAGGCGTTCTCCTTGTTGCTAAGACAAGAATGGCTAAGACCAACGCATAAGTTAATACTTGAATTAGCTTATTAAAAGCATAAATTCGCACCCCTAAAGGGAAGACAAAAATTATGAAAAAAAGACGGTGGACAACCTTTTTATTGCTTTTTATATTTTTTCTTGGTCTGTCCATAATGCTGTACCCTGCTTTAAGCAATTATTGGAATTCCAAAACACAGTCACAGGCAATAAACGACTATGAGGCAATGCTTAAGGCTATGAATTCCGAAGATTATACAGAACATTTCAATGCGGCGGCGGAATATAACAAGGCATTGGCAAGCCTTGACTTCCCCTTGAAGGAATATGGTGAAATCAAGGGTTATGACGAAATACTTTCCCTAAATTCCAGTGGCATGATGGGGTATGTAAGCATTAGCAAAATAGGTATAGAGTTACCCTTGTATCACGGCACTTCTCAAGAGGTTTTGAATGTCGCCATAGGACATTTGCAGGGCAGCAGTTTTCCCATAGGAGGGGAAAGTACCCATGCGGTTGTTTCTGCACATCGCGGTCTGCCCGGTGCAAAGCTGTTTACCGACCTTGACCGTTTGGAGATAGGGGACACTTTTACCGTTACAATCCTCAACCAAACTTTGGCGTATCAGGTGGACCAAATACGCATTGTTCAGCCTAACGATGCGTCAGAGATGGCAATAATTGAAGGTGGCGAGCATTGCACATTGCTCACATGCACGCCTTACGGTGTCAATACCGAAAGGCTTTTGGTACGCGGCACGCGTGTGGATACGATAGAGCATAGAACAATTTATGTAAGCACCGATGCGTATCAGATAGACACTTTGATAGTAACCCCCATAGTGGCACTGCCGATTTTGTTTGTGCTAATGATGATAGTATTATTTAAGCCTGTAAAAAAGGATGAAGGAGATGATTAAGGTGAAAAAAGCAATATGCACTTTTCTTTGCATGCTTTTGCTGTGCGGTTCTGTGTCTTTCTACGCTTTCGCAGAAGAAAGCGACTGCTCCTTGACCCTTGTTTACCGCGGCGACGGGAACAGCTTTGAAGGGCTTGAAATTAGCATTTACCGTGTTGGTGACCGTTCTGATACAGAGGGTTTTGCCTTGGCAGAAGGTTACGATTATCCTATAAATGTTTCAGGCATTACAACCCAGGATGAATGGCGCAACGCCGCAACCACTTTATATTCCTACATTGTGGCAGACGGTAAGGCGCCTACCGCAACCCAAACTACTAACTCAAACGGTGAGGCGGTATTTGAAAATCTGCAAGAGGGCTTGTATTTAGTCTTGACTGTACAGGCACAGACAGATAGTACTGTTTACTCCTTCGAAAATGTTTTTGTTTCTTTACCCTCGGCAGACAGTGACGGCAACAGCATAAAGGATGTCGTAGCACAGCCAAAAAGCGGCAGTCAAGCGGTAGAGCCCCAAGAGCGTGAGCTTAAGGTGGTAAAGCAGTGGCAGGATAACGGCAACGCCGATAAGCGCCCCGATTCTGTAACAGTAGAGCTGTATAAAGACGGCGCTTTGCAATCCACCCAAACTTTGTCGTCCCAAAACAACTGGTCCTATTCTTGGACAGATGTAGATGATGGTGGTGTGTGGACTGCGGTAGAGTGTGATGTACCGGAAAGCTATTCCGTTACCGTAGGCGGTGACGGCGCTGTTATAACCGTAACAAACACCTATGTTTCTCCCACACCTCCCCCTGCAACGGGTGACACATATAATCTTTGGTTGTATATTTTGTTGGCCTTGTTTTCCGGCTGTGGAATGATTATTTTTGCGGTATAAAGGGCAGGGCAACAGCATGAGCAAACGCACAGCAAGAGTTTTTGCTATCCTGGGCGCTGCTTTGGTGGCGACGGCTATAATAATGGTTGTCACAAACCTTATTTCTCAATCCGCAAACAGCAAAGGGGCAGAAAAACTTGCAGATACAATAAGCAGCCTTATTCCGCAGGTAAGCAGCGGCGCACCGGACGGAAGGTATCAAACCGTTATGCCTGTGCTTGAAATTGAAGGGGACGATTTTTGCGGTTTGCTTGAGGTGCCCGGATACAATGCCAAGCTACCTGTTTGCAACAATTGGCAAAAAGGAAATGTTAACAAATTTCCGCACCGATTTTTAGGCAGTATGTACGACGGTACCCTGGTCATTGGCGGTAGCGACAATAAAGGGCAAATGGATTTTATTGCAGTTATAAGTAACGGCGACAAGGTTTGTATAACGGATGTTAACGGAATTCGTTACACGTATCAGGTATCAGCCGTAGAGAAGACAAAGGACGTATCGTCTGAAAACTTAAGCGGCAAATCCGATCTTACTTTGTTCGCGCGCAACAGTTTTGGCTTTGATTATACGGTTGTCCGTTGTAATATTATGAATTAGAAGGAAATGATCCCTGCGGTTTATAATCGCAGGGATTTTAGCAAAAGGAGCAGGTAATGGAATACAGAAAACTACCACGGGGTAACGAAAACGAAAAATTCAGCGTGCTTGGCTTGGGTATGGGTGGTATTCAGCACACGCCCGCAGATGAGATAGAGGCTATAATCGGCAAAGCCATAGATAATGGAATAAACTTTTTTGACCTATGCGCAGGCGGCGCGGTATATGTCCCTTTCGGAAGAGCCATAAAGGGTAGGCGAGAAAAGGTCTTTTTGCAAATGCATTTTGGTGCAGTGTATGACAAAAACGGCGAATATGGCTGGTGCCGTGACTTTGAAACAATAAAAAATACATTCAGTTGGGAGCTTGATACCCTCGGTACCGATTACGCTGACTTTGGATTTTTGCATTGCGTGGATGAAGATGAGGATTTTGACAAGCTTACGGAAATCGGTGTAGTGGACTATCTCAAGGAGCTGAAAAAACAGGGCGTTGTTCGCCATATAGGTTTTTCCTCCCATACCCCAAGCGTGGCAAACCGTATTCTTGATACAGGTATTGCCGATATGATGATGTTCTCCATTAACCCCGCCTACGATTTTGAAAAAGGGGACGAATACGGAATCGGTACAGTAAACGAGCGCTTCGAGCTTTTCCGTCGTTGTCAGCGCGAGGGTGTGGGTATTTCTGTTATGAAGCCCTTTTTTGCCGGTCAGCTTCTTACAGCAGAGCAATCCCCCTTCGGCGTGGCGCTTACCCATAATCAATGTCTGCAGTATGCCATAGACCGCCCCGGCGTTCTTGTGGCGGTTCCGGGTGTGCAGACAATGCAGCATCTTGATACATTGCTGGGCTTTCTTTCTGCTAACGACGCAGAAAAGGACTATTCGCTTATCGGCTCTTTTACCGCAGAAACGGTAAAGGGTACTTGCGTTTATTGTAATCACTGTCAGCCTTGTCCCGCGGGGATAGATATAGGGCTTGTTAACAAGTATTACGATTTGGCACTGGCAGGGGACATAATTGCCGCCAACCACTATACCAAGCTTTCCGTAAATGCCGATGCCTGTCTTAAATGCGGTCATTGCGAAAGTCGTTGCCCTTTTTCTGTAAAGCAAGAAAGCCGTATGGATGCAATATCCCGTTATTTTAATAAAGTTTAAAGCTTAATTGCCCTCTATTTTCAACAACTGTAAACGAAATAGAGGGCTTTTTTGTTGTGATGATATATTAAAACAATGAAACACTTTCAAGAAAATGCTTGTAATAACTTAATACTTGTGATAAACTGTATTTGTAATAGATTATCGATGCATTTTTAGGCTTTTTAATTTGTGTTTAAAGGAGATGCGCTATGAAAAAAGTTCTTGTTTTTGTAATGTCAATGATGATGATTGCTTCCTGTATTATGACGGACGTTGCATTTACCGCATCAAGTTCAGAGGTTTCTTCTATGGAGAATAATGCGTTATCTAATCTTTCCTACGCTTTCCCGCGGGAGGGTGTAGCTACTATCACCAACGGAACGATGGTTGCCCCCGACCCTTGGGTGGTAAAAAAGGATAATTATTATTACTTTTGCTATTCAGGCGGAGACGGCGTTTGCGTTGCCTCTGCTGACTCGCTTGATAAGGTGGCAAACAACGGTAATAAGGTTTATACGGCCCCTGCAGGTACAATGTATTCTGCAGAATATTGGGCGCCCGAATTACACTATATAAACGGAGAATGGTATATATACGTTGCTGCCGATGACGGCAACAATAACAACCATCGTATGTATGTGCTGAAGGGTACAAGTCAAGACCCTACGCAACCTTTTGTTATGGTTGGTAAGATTACGGACAGCACCAACAAATGGGCAATAGACGGTACTATTCTGCAAACTGACGACGGTAGGCTGTACTTTGTATGGTCGGGGTGGCCCGGTGACACCAACTACGTTCAAAATATCTATATTGCCCAAATGAGCAGTCCTACCCAGATAAGCAGTAACAGGGTGCTTTTGTCCACCCCCTCATATTCTTGGGAGACTGTAGATTATCCCGACGTAAACGAAGGTCCTGCGGTTATAACTCATAGCGGCAGGTGGGGTAAGGTCAACTATAACGGTACGGTAGGATGGATCAATTTGGATTATACCGATGCGGTAAGCGGTGTTACCGACAGAAGCAATTATACCGTCAACACTCAATACCGCGTTACGGCAGATGGGCTTAACATTAGGGCATCTCATGATGCAGGTAGCACACTGTTAGCTACCATGCCTAAAGACACCGTAGTTACCACTATTGAAATAAGCAAGACCTATCACATAGTATATTCTGCAAGCGGTAGCTGGACAGATGATTATTGTATGGGCGTGCTGACTTTGAGAGACGGCAACTTCTTAAACGCCTCTTCTTGGTCAAAAGCCTCTACGCCTTTGATAAGTAAGGCAAGCGGGGCATACGGACCCGGCCATTGCAGCTTTACAAAGAGTTATGATGATACCGAGGATTGGATAGTGTATCACGCAACAGCGGTATCGGGTTCCGGCTGGGATAATAGAACCGTGCGCTTTCAAAAGGTAGGCTGGAACGGTGATTTTCCCGTGCTTGCTTCACCTTCGGCTGCAGGTAGTTCGGTTCAGCTACGCTATGACGGTTTGCGTCGCATTGACGTTGGTACAAACTTTTATGCCAATATAGTGCATAAAAACGGGTTGTATGTAACCGCAGTAGACTCTAACCTTCAGGCAGAAACAGCAACCGGCCAAAACAATCAGCTATGGAGATTTACAAGGAATGCTGACGGTACGTACCTTATAACCTCTGCTGCCGATAGCCGTGCAATAGACGTGTCCGGCGGTGGTGGCCACTACAATAACGGAAACAACATAGGGCTTTGGACAGCAACCGGTGATCACCCGCAAAAATGGAGTATTATGATAGACGAGCAAGGATATTTCCATTTTAAATCTCACGGTGGTAAAACGGTGTTTGACCTTTATAACAACGACAACATTCCGGGCACAAATATACATCTTTGGGAGGAACATGACGGCGACGCACAAAGGTTCTTGTTGAAGTATAGCTCCCTTAACCTGGGTGACGAGTTTGATGCAACACTAAAATTGGAAACAGTTGACTTTTATGTTCAAGCTGAAAATTCGGTTGTTAACATCGGCACCCCAACCGGCGGTCCGGAACAGACCTGGCATTTTACCCGCAACGGCGACGGTACATATAATATCCTAAACACCGCCGACGGCAAAATGCTGGATGTGGCAAACGGTGTCGGAACAGTAAATGGTACGGCGATTATTACGGGCAATAGGTCCAACACCCGAAATCAGCGTTGGACCATCCATTCCTCAACCAACGGCACTTACACAATTCAGACAATCTGCGGCGGCAGGGTATTGGATGTTCCGGGTGCAAACTTTACAGACGGCACGGCGTTGCAAATACACGATCGCAATAATACGGATGCGCAGCGTATAGTAATTACCTTGACCGACAACTTTGTTCTTAAGGACGATGCAACAGAGGTGCTTACCTACAAGTATCTAAAGATAAAAAATGAGGGTTTTACTGCCAAAAATGTATCGGATAAGTTCAAGTGTGAAGTTACCTTGCTTGACTTTAACGGAAACGCGGTAGCCGATACAGGCCACGTTGGTACAGGCTACACTGTTGTTAGGTATGACTATAAAGGTGCGATAATCAATTCCGTTACCGTTATACTCCCGGGTGACCTCTCCGGTGACGGAAACATAAGCACTACCGATATGGCGGTTTTGCGTAGGATGCTTGTCACCTCGGATTCTTCCGATATCGCAAACGAAGCGGCTGACGTTACAGGTGATGGCGTTGTTAATACCGGCGACTTCCTCTCCTTGAGAAAACATTGTAACGGAGGCAATAGAATTTATTAACAGGTTCAACTTTAGGAAGGGTGCCCCGAATAGGGGCACCTCAGACCGCTGACAAAGGCACAGAGCACGAAAAATAATAGAATACAGTTGCTCTAAAGTATAAAATCCAGGGAGGACATCCCTGGATTTTCTACAATTTATTGTTTTTTCGTTCGAAACGAACCTCGGCTCACAGTAGCAATCTACAGTTTTCGCCTCGGTTCGTCTTGTCTGTATCCTTTCTCAACGCTCTGTCAAGCTGATGACAAGGTTTGTCATCAGCTTGGGGTGCCCTGAATAGGGGCACCTCCTTTTGGTTAAGAAAAAAGCTTCGTGCTTGCACGGTACATATTAAAAATACAGAAAAATCTATTGTAAATTGTGTGGAATTGTATTATAATCCCGTTGAAGAATATCTTGGAGGAAAACGTTATGAAGAAAATGCTTATAACCGTTCTTTTGCTTTCGGGATTGCTTCTCGCTGCCTGTGGTAAAAACACGGTGGAAAACAGTGAAAATGAAAGTGATATCCATGTAGAAAACGCTGAACAATCTGTAGAAAACGAAAGCGATACCGGTGCAGAAAGTGCTGAACAATTGGTAGAAAGCGAAGATTATACTATATCAAAAGACGGCAACGCTTTGTATACAATAGTACGTTGCGACGGGCTTGACAAAAGCAGTGCCGACGCGTTGCTTACCCTCAACGGTAGAATTAAGGAGCTTACGGGCAAATATCTTAAAGTTGTTAATGACATCGACTCGTCGGGTCAGGTCACTCATGTTACAGAGTGTGAGATCCTTATCGGTGACACCAACCGCGATGAAAGCATAGAGGCAAAAGCGACTCTTGAGCCATACACATTTGCCATCAAATTTGTAGACGGCAAGGTAGTAATTGTAGGCGATAATGATAGTTTACTTTGCACGGCAATAGAATATTTTACCGAAAATTATCTCATAAGCGATAAAGTAGAAAGCGGAGAAGGGTATTTAAAGCTTTTAAGCACGGAGGATTATGCTTCCGTTTCCACAGTAGCAAGTTTTGCAGAGCTTATAAGCAGTTCTCCGAATCTTAAATCCATGTCCAATGCTCTTTACACCGTGCCTCGTCCCAGCGCTACAATAAAGACGGTGCAGGGCGGTTGTCTGGTGGGCAAGTATTTTTATCAGGCGTTCCTGCAAAAGGATACCGCCTCCGACGAGCAGAATAATATAGTACGCATTGTCAAGTATGATACCGAGCATAAAAAAGTAGAAAAGGAAAGCGCAGACCTCCCCTTGAATCACGCAAACGATATCACTTATAATTCCAAGCTTAATACCCTTGTGGTGGTGCATAACAATCCTAATCGCACTCACATCTCTTTTGTAGACCCCGATACTCTTGAGATAACCGAAACCAAGGTTATAGAATACAAAATATATTGCATTGACTATAACGCCACTACCGATACCTATGTTATAGGATTAAGCGGCGGACAAACTTTTAGAATAGTGGATGCCGATTTTAAGGCGGTAGGGGAGGTATTCCAACCCACCGAACAGACTAAAGGCTATACTACGCAGGGCTGTGCCTGTGATGATAACTATATCTACTTTGTACTTTACAACAAAAACGTAATAACGGTTTACAATTGGCAAGGTGAGTTCGTAACCCTTATTACCCTTGACGTTGGTGCAATAGAACCCGAAAATATCAGTATTTCAGGCGATACTCTTTATGTTGGTTGTGCAAGTTCCGGATGTAAGGTGTTTGAAATATCACCGCTTTTGCCTGAAGAAAGCACAGAAAAATAATCAATAGAGTCAAGACAACAGGAGGTTCTCCTATGAACAACAGAGGATATATAAAAGTTACGGAAACCGTCCCTGCGGACGGTATTACTCCCGTTTCTGACGGCATACAAAAAATAATCGATGAAAATCCCAACAGGACCATATTTTTTCCTGACGGAGTGTATCTTCTGGACAAGCCCATACAAACCCCTGCTGATCCAAAACGAAGCGTTTGTCTTGAGCTTTCGGGCTATGCGGTTTTGAGGGCGGCAGACGGTTGGGCGCATGATGAGGCTATGGTGCGACTTGGCGCAACCTACCCCGCCAACGATACCGTCACTGTTGGCAGCAACTACAGCTTTAAGGGCGGCGTTATCGATGGCAACGGCGTTGCAGACGGCATATCCATAGACGGCGGCAGAGAAACGCTGGTACAAAATGTATCCATAAAGCATACCCGTATAGGCTTGCGGATAAAATACGGCGCAAATTGCGGTTCTTCGGATGCGGATATATTTGGTGTTAATATTATGGGCAACGGAGAAAAAGATTCGGTGGGCGTGCTTTTGGAGGGCTTTGATAACAGCCTTACCAATATGCGTATTGCTGATGTTTACACCGGTGTGTGGATGAAATCCGCAGGAAATGTTATGAAGAATCTGCACCCCCTTTTCACCGTTGACTATGACGATTACGAAAACAGTTGCGGCTTCAAGGACGAAGGCGGCAACAATTGGTATAACTTCTGCTACAGCGACCATTTTGGCACGGGCTTTTATTTTGCCGAAGGTAAGCAAAGCATCCTTGATGCCTGCTATGCTCTTTGGTATTGCGATAGGGGAGACGTGCATACCGCAGTAAAGTCGGAGGGCAAGTTTGACTCGGTGTTTAGTAATTTTAAAATTGACTTCAAGTTTGACAAACCGAAAAATGTAGTGCTTGCTGCAGGTAAAGATGGTGGCAAAGGCGTGTTTGACCGCTTGCTTTACGATAGCGAGTATGCAACAGATAACTCACATCTTCCATACGTTAAGCACTAAGTGCTTTTTCGCAAAGATTTGTATATAAAATCACCTCAAGTAGTCTACAGATTCCTTGAGGTGATTTTTCGTTGATATAATTTATTGATGCTCGAAAATTATTCCCACTCGATATGAAAGGGGCATTTCCTGCTGTTTTTGGGGCATTTCAAGCCCAAAAACACCGCTTTTTATCCCGTTTACACCTGTTATACCACGCTTTAAAACAGATTGCGGTCAAACTGCGGTCACGCTATAATGATTCTTATTTGTTGTCTATTATCCATTGCAACAAATCTTCATACTGCATTTTCCCCGAAGCAACAGCGAGACCAACGCGTGCAACATCGTCAACGGTTGGATGTATCCTAACGCCGTTGATTTCAAGAAAGGTCAGCAGTACATACATTCCTATTCTTTTGTTGCCGTCAACAAAGGCGTGATTAGAGATGAGGGAATATCCGAGTCTTGCCCCTTTTTCCTCCTTTGTTGGATACAGCTCTTCACCGCCAAAAGTTTGAAATGCACTTTCGAGCGCGCTGTCAAGTAATGCGATATCTCTAATGTTGGGGTCACCGCCGGTTTCTTCTGTGAGGAGCTTGTGTAACAAAAGAACCTTTTCTTTGCTGAACTTTATCATTTTGCTAACTCTTCAAAAGCACGACGGTATTTGCGCAGAATTCTCGCCGCAACAAAATCTATCTTTTCATCGTCTGTCATTTCAACACTTGTATCGCTGTCAATATCAATCAAACGATATTTGGGTTTGTTGTTTTTAAAAATATATACTTCACCAACCGCTTCAACCAATCGGGCAACACGGGAAAAATTTTGATTTGCCTCTGATATTGGAACGATTTGATTTGTGTTAAGGTTCATTCTGTATCCCTCCTTGTAATAACTTTATTATACACAAATTTTAGGATGTTGTCAACCTAATTTTTGATAAGCTTATAACTACCCATAACGATATTATCGACCGCCTGCGTTTTTACACGCATATTAAGCTTTGCCAAAACCTTACATACCGTATCCTCCGATAGGGTGGAGAGGTACTTCTTGTATTCGTGATGTTCGTCCATGAGCTCGCCTAACAGCCTTATAAGCATATCGCCGGACTTAGGTGGGGGCGGATACCCACGGGAGATAAGTGCCATATTGTTATCATAGTTTGGGGCGATATGAAATGGTCATTTTCTGCTGTTTTTGGTGTATTTCAAGCCCCAAAAACACCGCTTTTTATCCCATTTATACCTATTATACCACGCTGTAAACCATATTGCGGTCAAACCGCGGTCACGCATTTTTTAAAAACCCCAATGATGTTGGTGCCGCTTAAAACCGTAAAGCCGCTTTCAATAAACGTTATGGGAGTATTACTGATAGAGCTCGCCGAAATAGGCGGTCATTTCTTCATCGGAAAGGTCGAAATAGCTCTTCAGCTCTTCCAGCACCCATTCGGTGCGTTCACCGTTTCTGGTATATTTGCGCACTCGTCTTATTGCCTTTTCCCAAGTGGCAACCGTAGTGCCCCAACGCATTCGGTCCTTTGGAATTTCCGATTCGATAGTGGCAACCAGCTCATCTAAAACACCGTTGAAATATTCGTCGTTCAGAATGGTGTTCATCAGCTCTGCATAGCGTTTCAAAAACGCGTCTTTTCCCTCTGCGCTTTCAAGCAAAGCCTTGATAAGGGGTGTGTCACCGTGCTCATGGGAAAGAATGCTATCCAAAGGAACATCGGTTGTGTGGTAAAACGCCCAGTCAAGGTCGTACCACATCCAATGCCATTTGCCGTCACCCTCCGAGGTGCGGAATCTTCTTATATTCGCCAAATCTCTGTCGCCCATATAAAAGCGGCAGCAGTACCAATCTATAAGGCTGATAACGTCGATGCGTTCTGCAAGATATTCATAGCTTTCGGTTTTGGACATATCGTGGCTGTTTATGTAGTCCCACAGTGCCTTGAAGTCATCGGTACTTCCGCTTTCGGCGTTGGCTTCTGTAGACTCTGCGATATCCACCGACTCGGGTGATACGTTTAAATGGTCTGAAACGTAATCGTCGCTGAAACGTTCACGAAGGTAGTAAATACCCCAATATTCGCCGCCCAGATACAAAACCACGGGCTTTATTGCCAGCGTATAAAGGGCCGTGTTTCCGTCCACTATTGCCGATGCAAACTCATCGCGAAGCATAGCAGCCTTGAAGTCCTCGCTACCGCCTTTAAGCAGTAACGAGTTGTACTGGTCAATATTGCGGTTATCAAACAGGCGATAGTGCAGTTTGCCTGCGCCGTATTGGGAGCGAAAACGCAGTTGGAAATTCTGCTTTTCGCCTTTACGGCTATCGTTGCCGTGCAGACGGAATCCGCAGGGGATAGAAAACTTTTCCTCCCCGTCTTCTATCAGCGTTAAAACGCTTTCGTGCTCGTAATTTTCTTCGATATGGTTTAATACGCCCTCGTTACCCGTAAGCGAATCCTGCGGTATGGAAAGAACTACCATAGGCAGGTCGTGGGTCTTATTGATAATGTAGGTATACGCCGTAATAATACTGCTGTTGCCGTCTTTCACAGTAAAGGTGCGAACGGTGGTAACATCCGTAATGGAAATAGGGGCGGTATAAACCGTTGAATCCGTGGTGGGACGGCTACCGTCCAGGGTGTAATAAACCGTGCCCTCGGCTGTTAAGGTAACGGTAAGGGCTTCCTCATATACGCCCGATGCATAGTTTGCCTCAGGGGCTGCCACTGCCGCTTCGTAAACCGTGCCGTTTTCCTTGCCGATGGTGGGGGTGGCAAAATAGGCAAATCCCGTTTCCGTCCGCCCGTAGCTTTCGTTTTCGTCTAAGTCTGAGGGAACTTCTACCTGCTCAAAGATTACGCCGTTCTTTGCAAGGTAAATCTTCTCCCCTGCAGAGCTTATCTTAAAGGAAGCGTGGTTGTCGCCAAGCTCCGTTTGTCCTGAACAGTAGATAACATAATATTCTCCTGCGCCTAAAGAAACCGCAGGGAATTTAAAACATTCAGGCTCAGAGCGTTTGTCGCTGAAGCTGTAGTCAGCCAGATTCAGCGTTTTATCGGAGCGGTTATAGATTTCAACCACATCGTAGTATTTTCCGTTAACGGGGGCGTGTTTGGAGTTGGAGGATATAACCTCGTTGATTGTCAGCTCGGGTGCTGTACTGATGTCGGTATTGCTATCGGTGGCAGGCGCCGACTCTTCGGTTTGAGAGCTTTCCCCCGAAGTGCTGCACGCCGCAAAGGAGCAAAGGAGCGCGCACATAAGAAAAAGGGCGATAAAATGTTTCATCTTGAACCTCTTATTACAGTAAAAGATAAGCTAAACAATTATGCACAGGCAGTTTAGCTCGTGGCATCTCATAAGTCTGTATTATCCATAAAGTATGGACTATCAGATTTTTTGTTGCCACAGTGTATTATATTAGATTTTATCTGCAAATTCAATACTTTTTCAAAATCACCCCAAGAAGTCCGGCGTCTTCTTATGGACCCCGATAATAATGGCGGCAGAGAGAAGTTAATCTTTCTGCCGCCGTTCTCGGTTGTGAGAAAAAATATATATTATTCTTAAAAAATCTACGGTCAAACTGCGGTCACGCAAAAGGCTCGCCATCGAACCGGGCACCCTTTGAGTCTTCTGCAACAACGATCGACGCCCACGGACAAAGCTCGCGGTAATTCTGGTCAAACACGATATGATAAGGCGGTCCGCAACGATCGTTGACAGACATATAAAGATGTCTCCCTTGGCAAATCAGTCTCATCGCTTCATGATTTGGGATTTTGGAGTTAAGTCGGTCAAAAATATCCTTTGTAATCTCGTATAGGTCATACGCCATACCGCCGCCTGTCTCTGCAGTGTAGCGGTCGTTTTCTTCATCATAGCAGGCTTTCCATGAGCTTGTTTTCTTGAAGACCATAATTCTTTTCCTCAAATCTGTACGGACCTTAAATCATCTATCTTCTTCATTACGCCTAACTGTATCATAATAATCTCCTGTGCAATAA
>JAZSIW010000079.1:0-10391 GCA_045534025.1 Eubacteriales bacterium
TTTTGGTTAGCGCCGTATTTTTTAAACATATCCGTCACCTCGCATGAAGATACGGTATTATAACACAAAAATTTACAAAAATAAAGGCATTTTGCTTTTTATCATAAAAACGCCCCGTTGCAACCGAACGGAAACAACGGGGCGTTGGGTTTATTCTTTGTAGTTGTAAATGATATTTGCGTTTGTTAAATCTTCGTTTTTGTCGCCTATGCTTATTTCCGCCCATTCCTCTTCCGTGCCGCTGTAGTATACGGTTTCAAGGGAAGTGCATAAATAAAACGCTTCTTTTTCGATAGACGTAACGCTGTCGGGGATAATTACACTTGTAAGGGAAGTGCAGGCCTGGAACGTATATTCGCCTATATTTGTAACGCCATCGGGGATATTGATGCTGACAAGAGAAGAGCACTCGGAGAACGCCCATTTCCCAATAGAAACAACGTTGTCGGGGATAGTGATACTTGTAAGGGCATCACAGTGCAAAAAGGCCTCTTTCCCAATAGAAGTAACGCTGTCGGGTAAAGTGATGCTTGCAAGGGCAAAGCAATCGGAGAACGCATTCTCCCCGATAGAAGTAACGCTGTCGGGTATGGAGACGCTTGTAAGGGAACTGCAGAGAGCGAACGCATAGTCTCCGATAGAAGTAACACCGTCTTCTATCACAACGGTAGTTATTGAATCCTTTTTGCGACGCCAATCGTTTGTGGAATTGTGGAAGTAGTTTTTCATATCGCCCTTGCCGGATACGGTAAGGGTGCCGTCTTCAAAATTCCAGGATATGCCTTCTTGTTCAGAGGGTTCTTCAGAGCTTTCCGTGCCCGTTTCTTCGGCGGAGCTGTTTATTTCACTTTCGGCATCGGGGGTGCTGTTTTCTTTGCCCGTTTCTTCGGCAGAGCTGTTTATTTCACTTTCGGCAGGGGTGGAGCCGGAGCTTTCCTCTTTGTTTTCTTTGCCGCAACTAAGCAAAAGGGCGGACATAACCGTTATAAGAGCCAACATCAGCGCCAACAGCGCTGTGGTTTTGGAACGGCTGCCTTTTTTGGTGTTTACTTGCATGTTTTTCCTCCTTTAATTTGTTGAACGACATATCATACCATAAAACTTTACAAAAGTAAAGGCTTTTTGCGTTTTGTTTGACAAAAGCGGGGGATAATATGAAAAAAGGAGATGGTTGATATGCAGAAAAATTTCCGTACGGACCTGGCTATAGAAAGCAGGCCGCCCCATACGGAGCAGGGTGCGGACGACGGTGTTATAACAAGAGAAACAGAGCAGGCGGGCTTTAAGCTGACGGAAACGGAGATATTCAAGGGCAGGGGGGAGGAGCTGACGGGGCGCGCCGCAGGGCTTTACCTAAGCCTTGACACGGGCAAGCTGTGGCTTGACGACAGCGCGCGCCGCCGCAGTGCCGCCCGTGTTCTCGGCGGACTGATAACAAGGCTTATGCCCGGGGACAAAGAGGGCGGGGTACTGGTGGCAGGCTTGGGTAACGAGGACATAACGGCTGACTCCATAGGGCCCAAAACCGTAGGGCGGCTTGTGGTTACCCATCATCTTAAAAGGCTTAACCCGTCTTTGTACAAGGACCTGGGCTTTGGGGACTTGGCGGCGGTGGTGCCCGACGTGCTGGGCAAAACGGGTCTTGAAAGCTGTACCCTTATAAAGGCGGCGGCGGAACATGTAAAGCCTGCCTGCGTAATAGTGGTGGATGCGCTTGCCGCCCGCAGTCTGCACAGGCTTGCCACTACGGTTCAGCTTACCTGCGTGGGGATATCGCCCGGCAGCGGAGTTTGCAACAGCAGGGAAGAGATATCCCAAAAGACCGTGGGTTGCCCTGTTATAGCTATCGGCGTGCCTACGGTGGTGGACGTGACCACTTTGCTGTGGGAGGCGGGGGGAACTCCCGACGAAGCGGCGAAGGGCTTTTTTGTTGCCCCCAAGGAAAGCGACGTTATGACCCGTGTTATGGCGGAGCTTATTGCAAGCGCCATCAATGCCGCCGTTCACGTAGACACCGAAGAGCCGGACGAATACGTACCGCTTTAAGCCTTAGTTTTTTCGTGAAACTTTGCAATTTTATTCGATACAATGAATTGACAACGGAGCTTTGTTGTGGTATAATGCTATCGTGTATAATGTTATCTGTCAAAAGTGCAGTGTTTTATACATGTTTGTCCCCGAAAGAGAGGTGTAATACACATGAAGATTTCGTATGCGGAATATACAGATGTCGGCGGAAGAGGGAATAATGAGGATGCGCTTTCCGTAACCGTTGCCGATCACGGCCATCTTTTCTTGGTGGCAGACGGGCTTGGCGGTCACGATAACGGAGAGGAAGCTTCCGGCTTGGCAGTTGAGGAGATAAAACGTATTTTTACGGAGTCGGGGGCGGCTTTTGACCCCGAAAAGGCTATTATCTCGGCTAACGAGCTTATTTTGAACAAGCAAAAAGAAGAAGGCTCTTCCATGAAGACCACCATTACCCTTGCTTGGGTAAAGGAGAAGATGACGGTGTTTGCCCATGTGGGCGACAGCCGTATTTATGCCTTTGATAAAAACAGCATAGTGTATCAAAGCCCCGACCACAGCGTTTCCTATCTGGCGGTTAAGATGGGCGAGATAAGCCTTGCCGAGATACGCAATCACCGTGACAGGAACAAGCTTACCCGTGCGCTTGGCGTAAGCGAAGATGTTTCCGTGCACATAAGCACCCTTAACAACAGCGATTATATGGGCTTGCTTTTGTGCTCCGACGGTCTTTGGGAGTATGTTTACGAAGATGAGATGGTAGAGCTGCTTCAAAGCAACGACTCACCCAAGGCATGGATAGAGGAAATGCGCAAGCTGCACGCAAAACGTGTGGACGGCAAGCACGACAATAATACCGCCGTTGCGGTTATTACCGATGGGTACAACCCCGTGTTGAAGGACTTGGAGACGACAAAGGCTTTCTCCGTGCCCAGTATGGCACCAAAGCCCATGTTCCGAACGGCACCTAAACCCATGCCGGATATGGCTCCCAAAGCTTCTGCACCTGCCGCCGCAAATCGCGTTGCATCGGCCGGTCCTGCGTTAGCCAGGGGCGGTGCTGCTCCGCCCAAGCCGAAGAAGAAGGGCAGCAAGGCAGTAATGGGCTTGGTTATCCTTTGCGTTTTGCTGGTTTTGATTATTTTAGGACTTATTGTCTTTATGTTTATCCTGAAGGACAAGGAGAAGGACGAGAAAGATAATGTGTCTGCAGAGGTGTCGGTTGAAAGCGTGGAAACAAGCGAGGACAGCGTGGCTGAAGACAGTGGCTTTGCAGAAGAATCTGCAACCAACGGCAACGAAGACGGCACTTCAACCGCGCCCGATGCAAACGAAAGCGTCGTTGCTCCCGACAACAATAATGAGGGCGACAATGTGGGTGGCGGAAGTGAGCAGTCTGACCCCCCTTTCGAAGGTTCCTCGGAAGAGATGAGTACAGAGGAAACCACTGCCGAGATAACTTCCGAGGAGAGCATGGAAGAAGCGATAAACTCCGAGGAAACCTACGAAGAAGATGAAACCGTTGAAGAAAGCGCCGAATCGGTTGAGAGTGTTGAGAACAGTGAATACACCGAGGAAGGGCAAAGCGCCGAAGAGGAAACAACGGAAGCGGTAACGTCCGATGCCGAAGATGTGAGCGGCGCTGGTTCGGAGACCGAAGAAAACGAAGACGAAGACAACGACTCTGATTTTTTTAACGGTTTGATACCCGGGTTCTAAACTGAAGCAGCTAATCGAACGATACCCCGATATGATAAGACGGCTGATTTGACGGTTAACCTCTTACAAGGATTTTACATAAAACATAAAGAGAATTATAAAAACGGATGGAGAAAGCATCAGCTATGAAATACTGTTTGTTCTGTATGCGCCCCATAGAGGAAGGGTCTGAGCAATGTCCCCATTGCGGCAAACGGCAGGAATATAATGCGCCGGAATATCATTTGGCGCCCGGCACGGTAATAGGCGGCAAGTTTATGATAGGTGCCGCTCTCGGCGAAGGCGGCTTTGGTATTACATACGTGGGCGTAGATGTTAATTTACAGATACGTGTTGCGGTAAAGGAATATTTTCCTAACGGTTACGCCAACCGCAGCAGTGTTGCAAGCACCAGCGTAAGCATAAGCTCTTCTTTGGAAAGACAGGAAATTTACAATAAAGGCAAAATCAGGTTCTTGGACGAGGCGCGCACCCTTGCCAAGTTTACCGATGAGCTTGGTGTTGTTCAGGTGAGAGACTTTTTTGAGGCTAATAACACCGCCTATATAGTTATGGAATTTCTTGACGGCATAACCCTTAAAGATTATGTTAAGAAAAACGGACTTCTTAATCCTGCCCAAGCGGTGGAGTTGCTTGCGCCTGTTATGCAGTCTCTTAAAAAGGTGCACACCGAAAACCTTATCCACAGAGATATAAGCCCCGATAATATTATGGTCCTTAAGGATAGGGTAAAGCTTTTGGATTTCGGTGCTGCGCGCAGTGTGTCTGCCGAGGCTAACAAAAGTCTTTCCGTGGTGCTTAAGCCGGGCTATGCCCCCGAAGAGCAGTACAGAACCAAAGGCAACCAGGGTCCTTGGACGGATGTTTATGCAATGAGTGCCACCATCTATAAGGTAATCACCGGTGTAACTCCCGATGACTCCACCGAACGTCTGCATCGTGACGAGATTAAAGCACCTTCCGCTATGGGTATCGCTATAGCGCCTGCTGTGGAAAGGGCCTTGCTTAAGGGCTTGGCTGTTTTTCAGGAGAACAGATATCAGGATATGGAGCAGTTGCTTAACGGTCTCAGAGGTAAGGATAAAAGCCTTATGAGCGGTGAGCGAAGGACTACCGCCGGACCTACGGTTGCTGTGGGCGGGTCTAATCATCCTTACAAACCTCCCGTAAGCGGCGGTGCGGTCAATCGCCCGGGTGCTATCCCAAAAACTAACACAGGCTTTTACAGCCCAAGAGACCTGTCTTCGCCCGGTCGTGTAAAGACTCCTGTTCATACAGGGCGGCCTCCTGTTCATACAGGACAGCCTCTTGTTCATACAGGACAGCCCCCGATTCGTACGGGTACACCTTCCCTGCGTCCGGCGATGCCTGTTTACGGCACAAATCCCTACGTTGCCCCGGTAAAAAAGAAGAGCAACGCTTTTATGGTTATTTGGTTTATCTTTTCTCTTTTGGCTTCGGCGGTTGCAGTCTTTACGCTTTTCACCGCGGGCTTGGGTGTGGATTTTAAGGCTATTGTTGTAGGTGCAATTGCGCTTTGCATATTTATTCCGTTTATCATATCTCTGGTAAAAGGTGTTAAGAAGAGAGGCGTAAAAACCGTAACGGCGGTGGTTTTGTGCTTGTTGCTTGCTTTGGTAACAATAGCTACGTCGGTGGTTTTGACTTCCGTTGTGCCGGAGCTCAGATATTCGGGTACATGGTATGGGGATACCGGAAATTATGACCTGCACCTTTATGCAAACGGTAACGGTTATATTTGGGCTTATGATTATGACGAAGATGATTTGTACTTTACTTACATAGTGGGTAATGACGGCGTATTGTATATTACCATCCCCTTTAACGACGGCACATACGAATACGCAAATCTTATCCATGAAAACGGCTATCTGTATATGGATGATGACGAGAATTTGGAGAACGGATATATATGCTGTTTCCAACGTGATTTTTAAACTATCAAAGCGCAAGAGCGAAAGGCTTTTGCGCTTTTTCTTTTACAAAAAACTTATCTTTTGACTTTAGCTTTTTAAGAAGCTAAAACGCATTTTTTTGTGCTGTTTTAACATTCCGCCCCTTGACATGTGGGTGCGTATCTGTTATTATTGTATATAGTTATAACTATGAAGATTTGTGCCCTGATGCGGGAGGAGAATAAAATGAAAAGTTTGAAAAAAATATTGACGTTTGTTTTAGCAATTCTTATGCTTGTAACCGTTTGTACTGTATGCGCTTCCGGGGCGGATTTTACTGTTTCCGTCACAGCGGAGGAGGTAAGTGTGCCCGTGGGCGGTGTGCTTGTTGTAAGTGTCACTGTTGACAGTATAAACAGTGACGACGGTTTGCTTTCCGTTGACGTGCCCTTGAGCTATGACGAGAACGTGTTTGAGTGTTTGGGTGTAGATGCATATTATCCCGATGTTTGGGCCGTGCCCGAAAACTTTAGCTATTCACAGTCGGTAAACGGCTTTTTGTGGCTTCGTATGCTTAATGACGATGATGTTTTTGACCAATCCGTGGGCTGTACCGAAGTCGGTGTCATGCGCTTTGACGTGACCCTTAGGGTTAAGGCGGATGCGGTTGCAGGCGTAACGGAAGTTTCTGCCCGCGGTGACGGCGCTTCTTATATCGTTTGCGGCGCTTTGGCTGACGGTATGTGCACCCCCGTTTACGGCGAGGGTAACAGCATAAGCGTTACGGTTACGGAAGCTGAAGGGATGTTCGGTGACGTTAACGGTGACGGCAAGTCGGACAACCTGGATGCCGCTTATGTTTTGAAATACGACGCAAGCCTTATCAACCTTGATGCTTTACAGCTTTCAATGGCGGATGTAAACGCCGACGGCATTGTTAACAATTTGGATGCGGCGCTTATTCTTAAATACGACGCCGACCTTATCAACGTTTTTCCCGCACAACAGTAATTTGCGGCGCACAGATGGCGGGCACTCAGTAAGCTTATAGGCTTAATGGGGTGATTCAGGCGCTTTTATTCTAAAAGCAAGGCAAGGGAGCTGATTGTATATGATATTTGAAGGTGCAAAATGGATAAGCAACGGCGTAAGAGAATATGTCGGTACCGTAGAGGGTGTTTATTCCAATCCTTCTCCCTATTTCCGTAAGGATTTTGAGGTAAAAAAGGGGCTTGTAAAAGCTACTTTGTACGCTACTGCCAAGGGAATTTACGAAGCGTATGTTAATGATATGTATGCCGGCGATGCATTGTTTACTCCCGGTTTTACAAACTACAGCAAGCTTATACTTTATCAGGAGTATGACGTTACCGATAAACTGAGAAAAGGCAAAAACTGTTTTGGTGCGGTGCTTTCCGAGGGTTGGTACGCAGGCCAGCTTGCATTCCAAAAAAAGCAGTACTTCGGCACTTGGCCTCTTTGCCTTTTGATGAAGCTTGTGCTTGAATATAAGGACGGCAGCGTTGAGGAGATAGGTACAGACAGCAGCTTTAAAACCACAACCGGCCGTATACTTGCCAGCAGCTTTTTGGATGGCGAGGTAGTGGATAACCGCCTGCCTGAAAGTTATCAGATGTTTGAAAAAGGCGTGAAGACCGGCGATTGGGATGACGCAGTTGAAGAAGGGGACGATTTCTCGCTTCTTCAGCCTCAGGAGGAAGAGCCCGTGCGTTTCCTGCACCGTCTCAAGGGCGTGCGTGTCGGTCACGACAAGGGTGATATATACGACTTCGGTCAAAACACCGCAGGCGTTTTGTATCTTAACGTAAAAGCAATGGAGGATACAAAGATAACCCTGCGCCACGGTGAAATGATGGACGGCGACAAGCTTTACACCGCCAACCTTCGTGCCGCCCGCTGTGTGGATGAGTTTATTTGCCGTCAGGGCAGACAGATAATAACCCCTACCTTTACTTTTCACGGATTCCGTTATGCCGAGGTTATTATTGACGGCGATGCGGAAGTAACCGATATATTTATGAACGTTTGCCATAACGATTTGGCAAGAACAGGCTTTGTGGATACCTCCTCCGAGCTGGTGAACAAAATATTTACCAACACTCTTTGGAGTCAGCGCAGCAACTTTATCTCCGTGCCTACCGATTGCCCTCAGCGTGACGAGCGCTTGGGTTGGACGGGAGATGCGCAGATATTCTCTATGACCGCCATGTATAACAAGGACTGTAAGGCATTCTTTGCACGCTATATGCGCGACTTGCGCCTTGACCAAAGACCCGACGGCGCCGTAACCGACGTTGTGCCCGACCTTTACGGGCTTGTCGGCGCAGGCTGTGCCGCTTGGGGCGATGCGGTTACCGTTATCCCGTACCACCATTACCTAATGTACGGCGACAAGAGCATACTTGAGGACAATATAGAGGCCATGAAGGGCTGGGTGGGCTATCTCAAGGGCGCAAGCACCGATTTGATAAGACCTGCCACAGGTTACGGCGACTGGCTTTCCATAGAGGACGATACGGATAAGTCCGTGCTTGCCACTGCGTATTTTGCTTATTCTACCGATATACTTGTTAAATGCCTTAAATATTTGGGGCAGGACGCTACCGAATACGAGAAGCTTTCCGCAGACGTTAAGGCGGCATTCCGCAAGGCGTTCGTGGCAGAGGACGGGGTTATTAAGAGTGACACCCAAACCTGCTATCTGCTTGGCATAAGCTTTGACCTTTGCGAGGATAAGGAGCAGTGCTTTAACCACCTGCTTCGCACTTTGGAGCGCAAGGGGTACAGGTTGTCCACGGGCTTTGTAGGCGTGCGATTCCTGCTTCCCGTGCTTACCGAGATGGGTAGGGCGGACTTGGCTTATAAGCTTTTGCTTTCCGAGGAGTATCCCTCCTGGGGCTTTACCGTTAAGAACGGCGCCACCTCTATTTGGGAGCGTTGGAACAGCTACACCCCCGAAACAGGCTTCGGTAATGTGGGCATGAACTCCTTTAACCACTACTCTCTCGGCTCTTGTGTAGAATGGATGTATGCTTATATGCTTGGTATACGTCCTCACAAAGACCATGTGGGCTTTGAAAAAGTTATAATCCACCCCGTTACCGACCCTGAACATCGCATAAGCTTTGTAAACGGCAGCTATGACAGTGAAGGCGGCAGAATTGATGTGGACTGGGCAGAGGAAGAGGGCGTTGTGGTCCTTAACGTTTGCAAGAGTGCGGATCAAGAGGCGGTGTTTGAAATAGAGGGCGAGATAATTGCAATTACAATAGACGGCGAGGAAGCTACCCTTGATATGGCGGCAAACGCCGAAGAGGTGCAGATACGCTATATACCCGCAAAAAAATAAATTAACATACAGGGAGAAACGTTATGAAAAGAGTTTTAGCGTTAGTTTTAAGCTTGGCAATGTTGCTTAGCTTAAGCGTGGTTGTTACCGCAACGGAATACACACTTACCGTTATGGACAGCACTACTCAGGTTAAAGAGTATATCGGTGACCTTAACGTAGGTAAGTTTAACGATGTTTGGGGCGGCATCACCACCAATATCGTTACCCTTGTTACCCCCGGTAACTCCGTAACAGGCCTTTACTACGAAAAGATGTACACCAAGTACAACGAAGAAGGCGGCTACTACGAGGTAGTGGAAAAGGTTGCAAACCACCGTTCCTACACCAAAACCGTAGAGCCAGGCTACCTCGGCATAATCTTCAATTATGCCCCTCTTACCACCGCAGGCTCTGCCATCGCTAAGGAAAACTGGGCTGTATGGCAGCATATCAGGGTGGGCGACAGACTTTATCTTAAGAACATCGACCTTGAGCTTAAGAACCTTCAGACCAGCGGCGTTTGGGGCTCCTCCAGCTACAAGTCCGACTCTTATATCGAAGTGGAAACCGTAAGAGACGTATATCCCACAGTTACCCCTTACAGCAACAGATCCATCGTAGCTCAAGGCGACAGTATCACCGTTGGCGGCGGCTGGACCTCCACCTGGGGCGCCTACCTTAGCACCACCGTTATTAACGCAGGCTTCGGCGGCGATACCTCTTGGGCATCCCTTTCCACCCGTTACGAAACCTATGTTGCATCTCACAACCCCGAAATAGTTATCGTTTCCTTCGGTATAAACGATGCGTTTAACGAAGCTCCCTCCACCGCACTTATGGAAAAGTATAAGACCGCACTTCGTGGTATTTATGCAAAAAACACCGAGCTTGGCGCAAAGACTATATTTATGACTGCCAACGTTATAAAGATAGACGCTATCAAGGACGGCGGCGTATTTGATAAGGGCGACTACAGCTCCTTCGGCGGCGAAGAGGCTTATCTTGACCAGTTTATAGACTGTCTGCGTCAGGTTGCAGCAGAATACGATGCTCCCGTTATTGACCTTTACTCTATGTGGAAGGAAAAGGGTCTCTCTCCCGACTGCATTATAGACAGCTGTCACCCCAACGGCACAGGCTATGACGAAAACTGGGAAGTTCAAAGACCCGCACTTCTTGAAAATATGAAGTATCTTTGCGGCAATGATATCCGTGTTCTTTACGGCACCACCGCTAAGCAGGCAATCGACGGTATGACCGATTGCAAGGTTACCGTTAAGGACTTATACGGCAACGCCGTTGCAGACGATGCGCTCCTCCTCGACGGCTACACCGTAAGCTATGCATCTATCCCCGAAGAAGGTGAAGAAGCTGTT
>JAZSIW010000120.1:0-3180 GCA_045534025.1 Eubacteriales bacterium
AACTCGGGTTACATTATTTACGGCAAAACTCCTCTTATGCATACCGAAACCTGCATTATCTCCAATATAACGCCCTGCAAGAAAAAGGGCGTATGCAAGGCTGAGCTGAAGGATAAGACCTGGGCGGTTTTCCCTGTCATAAGGGAGTACGGACACCGTAACATTATATACAATTCCGTGCCTACATATCTTATAGATAAGTTTGATATGTTAAAAGACGTAAATCAGTATATACTTATGTTCACCGACGAAAGCGATGAAGAAATACTTTCGGTGTTCGATGCCGTGGATGAGCGAAGAGCGCCTACGGGTGCATATACCCGTGGCGGACTTAAAAGGGAAGGGAGCGTATTCGGTAAATGAAAATAACGGTTGTAGGTCTTGGCGGCGACAGCCTTTTTATGGGCGTTGACCATTTCCACCGTGAGGGGGAGACCCTTGCCGCAACAAGCTTCTTTTCAGAACCCGGCGGTAAAGGCTATAATCAGGCGGTTGCCGCCGCAAGACTCGGTGGAGAAGTTGCGTTTTTAGGTGCCTTTGGCAAGGACGCAGGCTCTGATAAATGTATAAGCTTCCTGAAAAACGAAGGTATAACGCCTTTGGTTGCGTATAAGGATGTGCCCTGTGCCTGCGCTTGTATTTTAACGGACAAGGCGGGTGAAAACCGTGTTACGGTTTTCGGCGGCGCAGCTGCTCTTTTGAGCGCCGAGGATGCGGAAAGCTTTAAGGAGCAAATAAGCGCATCGCAAATTTTGATACTGCAAAACGAAGTACCCGCCGAAGCAAACCGTGCGGCATTTGAAACAGCAAAAAAAGCAGGCGTTACCGTCATGTTCAATCCTGCACCTGCCGTGGGCGTAGATAGGGAACTGATTACGGCGGCAGATATAATAACGCCCAACAAACACGAGGCGCAGTTGCTTTTCGGTGAGGACTACAAAAGCGGCATAGAACAAAGCGGCATAAAGACAGCGGTTGTTACCTTGGGCGGTGACGGGGCAGAGCTTTACGAAAACGGCGGGTGGTCGCATATTCCTCCTTATAAAGTCACCCCGGTGGATACAACAGGCGGCGGCGACTGCTTTAACGGTGCACTTGCTGTGGGTATTTGCATGGGGAAAAAACTTGCAGAAGCTTGTGATTTTGCCTGTAAGGCGGCATCTGTAGCGGTAAGTCGCCCACATGCGGTGGAGGCAATGCCGAGATTTGTAGACATTTCTTCCAAAAAACAGTAAAAAACTGCAAAAACCCAAAAACACCTATTGCAAAATGTAAAAAAGGGTGGTACAATAAACACAGAATGTGTTAATTCGTGCAAAAATAATAGAATACGAAAGGGGTATTCAGTTTTGGAATACAAAAACATTACCAATTACAAGGACGCGGCTAAGGATTTTATCGACAATGAGAAGCAGTTCCACCTTGGCGTAATTCCTACCGAACAGTCCAATCCTCGCACCAGAAACCTCAGCGCAACAATAGCTAAGGACACCTCCGAAGGTATCAAGATGATACTTTCCGCAGACCTTGATATTGCTGACGTTGCTGCAAAGGCTTTTGAGACAGAAAACTTTAAGGACCTTGTTAAGGACATTAAGCGCGTTATGGACCAGCGCAAGAAGTTTGTATTCTCCAGCGTTGGCGCATCCGGCAGAATGGCTATCCAGCTTGACGGTGCTTGGCGTTTGTTCTGGAACTCTTTGGTTTCCAAGATTCCCGCAAAGGCTCAGACCTTCCTTGAAATCTGTGAATGCTGCAACAGCTTTACCACCGGCGGTGACAGAGCGCTTGTTCGTTCCGTAGAAAACTTTGAAGACTATATGACCTTCGGTGCACGTCAGGTTGTTGACGCAGGCATCGGCGAAGGCGACGTTCTTATAGGCCTTGCTGAGTGCGGCCTTTCCGCAAGTATTAACGGCTCCGTTATCGAAGCTGATAAGCGCGGTTGCACTACCTATTATCTCTACTGCAATCCCAAGGAAATCCTTTGCGAACACCTTGAAAGAGTTCGTATGGTATTTGCAAGACCCAACATTAAGCCCATCAGCATCTTCGTAGGTAATATGGCTGTTTCCGGCTCTACCAGAATGCAGGTTACCACTGTTGAGCTTCTTACCGCAGGCGCTGCTCTTGAAATCGCAGCAGGCCAGTGGCTTAAGGAAAACCTTAGTGAAGAAGAGTTTAAGGTTGTTGGTACTCCCGCACTTACCGCAGAAGAATACGCAGCTGAATTTAAGAAGCTTCGTGATACGCTTTCCAGCGGCGAAGCGCTTGCAGGTCTTACTAAGGCAGTTGAACTTGAAACTGCTACCTACAAGGCAAACGGTCTTGTTACATATCTCAGCCATGATTATCTCCTTGATATGATGACTGACACTACCGAAAGACAGCCCACCTTTACACTTCCTCCTTTCAGAAAGTTTAAGGATACCGAAAGTGCAGTAAGCTGGGCTTACGTTAAGGATCCTCTTTACCCCAACGAAGTTGCATGGCAGCACGTATTCCGCCGTCCTATCGTTGGTCTTGATTGGACTGTTGAAGACTATAAGCAGATGGAAGCTGCTCAGTCTATTATCGACAATCCTCCCAAGGTTGGCTCTGAAGAAGTTGAACAGTACTGCATCGGTAACGAAGAAGACGTTTCCCGTTACAGCCGCAAGCCCGCTAACCTTATCCTTATGGATATCAACGGCTCTGCTTGCAAGGAAGCTATCAACTGGTACAACAAGTACCTTCCCGATTACGGCAACGGCGTAGTTATCCGTATCGGTCGTATCCCCGAAGGCAAGATTGCAGATAACGAAATCTACATTCCTGTTGATGTTCCCGCTACCTGTACCGAGCTTCTTTCCCACCTTATGATTAAGCTTACCTTCAACCTTCTCAGCACCGCAACAATGGCTAAGATGGGTAAGGTATGGTCCAACTGGATGATCCAGGTTCTTCCTACCAACAAGAAGCTTATCGACAGAAGCGTCCGCGTTATAGCAGAGCTTGCAAAGCTTGACTATCAGACCGCTTGCGAAGAATTCTTCAAGTCTTATCTTAACAGAAAGCCCGAAGATGAATACAGAGAATCTTATGTTGTTGAAACTCTTAAGAGACTCGGCTTCGACCCCAACGCTGACGTTCAGTAATTAATATACGGAAAGCCCCCGATACGGGGGCTTTTCTATTGTA
>JAZSIW010000125.1:0-11804 GCA_045534025.1 Eubacteriales bacterium
ATTTTTTTGTTAAACTCTATTGCTTTTACTGTTTTTTGTGGTATAATAAACTTAATGATGATAGCATAGTTTATAAAGTGAGCATTTTAAAATGCTCACTTTTTTCGTGTGCTTTTTATTTTGGAGTGTTATTTATGGCAAAAAACATTGCGAAAGACGTTGAAAATCTTATTAAGTCCACTGTAGAGTCCTTGGGCATTCAGCTTTGGAATGTGGAGCTTGTTAAGGAAGGCTCAGGTCTTAATCTGCTTGTTACCATTGACAAAGAGGAAGGTATTACCATTAACGACTGCTCTGAGGTAACAAGGGCGATCGACCCTATGCTTGATGAGGCTGACCCCATCCCCTCCTCCTACTGTTTGGAAGTTTCCAGCGTAGGTGCTGAGCGTGCGCTAAGACGCAGCGAGCATTACGATTATGCGGTAAAGACAGCTCTGCCCGTTACGGTTAAGCTTTTTGCGCCTGTTGACGGAGTTAAGGAGTTTGAGGCGGTTATGACCGCTTGGGACGACGAGGGGTTTAGCTTTGATAAGGGCGGTGAGGCTTTGACCTTGCCCAAAAAGTCCGTTGCAAGGCTTTGCATTTACCACCAAGTATAAAAATTAAACGGCTGCTTTTATAAGAGCCGCAAAAATATATGTGAGGAAAACACAATGAACAAAGAATTTTTTGAAGCTTTGGATTTACTTGAAAAGGAAAAAGGCATATCTGCCGCTTATATGATGGAAAAGGTTGAAGCAGCTTTACTTTCTGCTTACAGAAGGGACAGCGGCGGACAGGAAAACGTGCGTGTTAAGCTTGACCCCGTAAAAAAAGAGGTCAGACTTTACCGCAGACTTGACGTAGTTGAAGCTGTTGAGGACGAGAACACCCAAATCTCTTTGGAGGACGCTGTAATGAAGTCCAAGAGATATAAGGTGGGCGACGTTTATGAAATAGAGATTAAGCCCAAAAACTTTGGCAGAATTTCCGCACAGACAGGTAAACAGGTTATTATACAGGGTATACGCGAGGCGGAAAGAGGCATGATGATTAAGGAATACGACGAAAAGAAGGAAGAAATCGTTTCCGCAATTGTTACAAGAGTTGACCCCACCACAGGCAACGCCACTTTGGAGATCGGCAAAAACGAGATGGCTTTGTATAAGCACGAGCAGATTGCCGACGAAAACTTGCAGGTTGGTGACCGCATAAAGGTATTTATTACCGAAATACGCAGAGAGTCCAGAGGTCCTTCCATTGTGCTTTCCAGAGTGCATCCCGGTCTTGTTACCCGCTTGTTTGAGCTGGAAGTGCCGGAGGTTAAAGACGGTACCGTTGTTATTAACGCCGTTGCAAGAGAAGCCGGCAGCAGAACCAAGATAGCTGTTAGCTCTACTAATCCTGAGGTTGATCCCATAGGCTCTTGTATAGGACCTAAGGGTGCACGTAAGAACGCAATTTCTGCTGAGCTTGTGGGCGAAAAGATAGACATTATAAAATACAGCGAAGACCCTGCGGAATTTATATCCGCTGCCCTTGCACCCGCAACAGTGCTTTCTGTTGTTAAAACCGCAGATGCCGATAACTCTTACAGAGTTTTGGTAAGTGATGACCAGCTTTCCCTTGCTATAGGCAGAAAAGGTCAAAATGCAAGACTTGCCGCAAAGCTTACGGGCTGTAAAATAGATATAAAGAGCAACCGTGCCGCAGAAACGGAGCTTGCGGAAGAAGAGGAAGCAAACGACTGATTACTTACCCACCGCAGTTATCTTTAAGACCATTAAGGACGGTGTTACGACGATGACAGAAAAACAAAAACATATTCCGTTAAGGAAATGTATGGGATGTCAAGAGATGCTTCCAAAACAGTCGCTTATACGGATAGTTAAGGATGACGAAGGTATAAAGCTTGACCCCACAGGCAAAGCAAACGGGCGCGGTGCATACCTTTGCGGTAAAAGCGACTGCTTAAAAAAAGTTATTAAAAGTAAGCGTTTGGACAAAGTTTTACACACACAGATACCTGCGGATATATACACAAGGCTGGAGGATCTTTCGGCTAATATGGAGGTGCGATGATATATGGCAACAATGGAAAAATACAAAATAAACACCTTGGCAAAGGAATTAAATGTTAAAAACAAGGATTTGGTACAGCTGCTTAGCGACCACGGTATGACAAGAAAAAGCTCTATGTCAACACTGGAGGAAGAGGAGCTTAACCTTATATTTGAATATGTTACACAAAAAAACCAGGTAGATATTACCGCCTTTTTTAAGTATTACGACGACAAAAAGGCCGCCGCAAAAGCAGAGGCGGAAGCAAAGAAGGCAGCAGAGGAAGCCAAAGCAGCAGAGGAAGCCGCCAAGGCGGGTATCTCCGTTAAGCCCAAGGAACCTCAAAAGAAGGGTGCCGCACCTGTTAAGAAAAAGGACAAGACTCAGGTACGTCACGTTGACACAAGGGGCGGCGTTGCGGTTGACCTTTCCAAGTACGATGAAAAGCTTGAGAAATACGATACACGCTCTGATAAAGAAAGCAAAAACGTACAACGCATCAAAAAGAAGAACAGCTTTAACAAGCAGGACGGCAAGGGCGGCTTTAACAAAAATGAACCTAAGAAGACTCCCTTTAAGCCCAAGCCCGTTAAACTTTGCATAGAAGTGCCTGACGAGATTACCGTGTCCGAGCTTGCCTCCAGAATGAAGACCGCTGTTGCGGAAGTAATCAAGCGTCTTATGAAGATGGGCGTTATGGCTACCGTTAACGAAACCGTAGACTTTGATACAGCTTTCCTCCTTTGTGACGACATGGGTATTGAAGTAACAAAGGAAGTTGTTGTTACCATAGAAGAAAAGCTGTTTGACGAAAGCGTTGACACGGAAGACCAGCTTGTTCACAGAGCGCCCGTTGTTGTTGTTATGGGTCACGTTGACCACGGCAAGACCTCCCTTTTGGATGCTATCCGCAACACCAACGTTACCTCAGGCGAGGCAGGCGGTATTACACAACACATCGGTGCGTACAGCGTTTCTATAAACGGTGAAGATATTACCTTCCTTGACACCCCCGGCCACGCCGCGTTTACCGCAATGCGTGCAAGAGGTGCAAATATAACCGATATTGCCGTACTTGTTGTTGCAGCAGATGACGGAATTATGCCTCAGACCGTTGAGGCTATTAACCACGCCAAAGCTGCGGGAGTTTCCATAGTTGTTGCCATTAACAAAATGGATAAGCCCACAGCTAACCCCGACAACGTAAAGAACGCACTTGTTCAGTACGAGCTTGTACCTGAAGAATGGGGCGGCGACGTTATTTGCGTGCCTGTTTCCGCTGTTAAGCGCACGGGTATCGAAGACCTTTTGGAAATGATTTTGCTTAACGCCGAGGTTATGGACCTTAAGGCTAACCCCAACAGGGCGGCTAAGGGCGTTGTTATAGAAGCACGTTTGGACAAGGGCAGGGGCACCGTTGCTTCCCTTCTTGTTCAGAACGGTACTCTTAAGCACGGTGATATCGTTATTGCAGGTACCTCCGTGGGTAGAGTAAGAGTTATGCTTAACGACAAGGGTCAGCGCATTACGGAAGCGGGTCCTTCCTGCCCTGTTGAGATAACCGGTCTTTCCGAAGTGCCCGACGCAGGCGACGTTTTCTATGCCGTTAAGGACGAAAAAATGGCAAGAGAGCTGGTTGAAAAACGCAAGCAGGAAAAGAAGGATGCGGAATTCAGCCGTGCCGCCAAAGTTAACCTGGACGATTTGTTCAGCCAGATTAACGACGGTGTTAAGGAGCTTAACATTATAGTTAAAGCTGACGTACAGGGCTCTGCGGAAGCTGTTAAGGCAAGCCTTGAAAAGCTTTCCAACGAAGAAGTTAAGGTTAAAGTTATACACACGGGTGTTGGCGGTATAAGCGATAACGACGTTATGCTTGCAGATGCATCCAACGCTATTATCATCGGCTTCAACATCAGACCCGATAAATCTGCCCTTTCCTCTGCTGATGAGAAGAATGTGGACATCCGCACATACCGTATTATTTACGAGTGCATTGAGGAAGTTGAAGCAGCTATGAAGGGTATGCTTGCGCCCAAGTTTAAGGAAGTTATACTTGGCCGTGCCGAGGTTAGACAGACTATTCATGTTCCCAACGTTGGTACCATTGCCGGTTCTTACGTTCAGCGCGGTAAGATTACAAGAAACGCATTTATACGCGTTGTAAGAGACAGCGTTGTTATATTTGAAGATAAAATTTCTTCGCTTCGCCGCTTTAAGGACGACGTTAAAGAAGTTGCCCAAAACTTTGAATGCGGCGTAGGCCTTGAAAAGTTTAACGATATTAAGGTCGGCGATGTTCTTGAAGCTTTTATTATGGAGGAAGTTAAGGCTTAATGGCACACAGGATTGACAGAATTAACGAAAGCGTTGCAAGAGAGCTTACAGACATATTGCGCAACGTTAAGGACCCCCGTGTTTCCGGTGCTTTTATAAGCATTACGGGCGTTGACGTTTCTGCAGACCTTTCATTTGCTAAAATTTACTACAGTGTTTTGGGGCCCAGCGACCCAAAGCTTGCAAAGGGACTTGTTTCCGCAAGCGGCTATATAAGGGGTGAGCTGGCCGCCAGACTTAATCTAAGGACAACACCAAAGCTTAACTTTATTAAGGATGATACCGCCGAGAGAGCTATGCGCATCTCCGGCATCCTTAAGGATATTGAGTATACCACTCCCTTGGAGGACGACGATGAATAACGTTAGTTATAAAGAGGCTGCTGCGCTCCTTTTGGAGCGTGACGGCTTCGTCGTTTTTACCCACGGCAATCCCGACGGGGATACCGTTGGCTCTGCAGCCGCCCTTGTGCGTTGCTTGCGTAGCTTAGGTAAAAACGCTGTTGCCGTATGTGCCGACCCCATCCCGAGAAAGCTTTTGCCCCTTGTAAAGGATGGCATATTTGCGGAAAGCTTGCCCGAAAGTATAGAGACCGCAGTTGCGGTGGACGTAGCTTCCGCCGCTATGCTTGGCGGTTTTGAGGAGCTTTGCGGCTCTGTTTGCTTTGAGCTTGCAATAGACCACCACAAGATAAGCACACTCCCATGCAAGCGCAGACTGCTTATGCCGGACTATATTGCAAACGGGGAGATTGTTTATGAGCTTATGCCCTATATGGGCGCACAGCTTGACAAGGATATTGCCGAGGCTCTTTATACGGCTATATGCTCTGACAGCGGCGGGTTCCGTTACAGCGAGACGAGGCCCGAAACCTATGAGTATGCAGGAGCGCTGCTTAGAACAGGCATCGACTTTGCGGAGATAAACAGACGCTTGTTTGAGCAGAAAACGCCCACGCAGATAGCCTTGGAAAAGGCGGCTTACGCATCTCTTCAGCTACATTACGGCGGCAAGCTTGCGGTGGTGGCCATAAGCAAAGAACAGTCGGCAGAAATCGGTGCGGCAGACAGCGATTTTGACGTGATAAACCAAATCCCAAGGCAGATACTTGGTGTTGAAGTATCGGCGGTTATACGTAGCCGCGGCGACAGCGCAAAGGTTTCCCTACGCTCTAACGAGTATTTTGATGTGGCTGAGCTTGCCAAAAGCTACGGCGGAGGCGGTCACACCCATGCGGCGGGCTATAAATTTGACGGTGATGTTAAAGAAGCCGCAAAAGTCTTAATTAATGATTTGAACGGTAGATTATAATATATGGACGTAAGCGGTATACTTATTGTAAACAAGCCTGCAGGTGTAAGCAGTCACAGAATTGTTAACATTATAAGACGAATATATAACACAAAAACCGTTGGGCACGCAGGCACCTTGGATCCTATGGCAACAGGTGTGTTGCCTGTACTTATCGGGCGTGCGGTTAAGGCATGCGAATATATGCAGGACCACGATAAAAGCTATCTTGCGGGAGTAAAGCTTGGCCTTTGCACAGACAGCGGAGATACTACAGGCACAGCAATAAAGGAATATGAAGGTACTCTTCCCGACTTTGACACCTTCAGTCAAGGGGCAAAGAGCTTTGTGGGCGAGCACATGCAGATACCGCCCATGTACTCGGCACTGAAAGTCGGCGGCGTTAAGCTGGTTGACTTGGCACGCAAGGGCATAGAGGTGGAGAGAAAGGCAAGAAAAATAAATATATATTCCGTTGACCCCTTTGAAAAGGACGGCGTATTTTACATAGCTGTGGATTGCTCCAAAGGCACCTATATACGCACCCTGTGCGAAGATATAGGCGAAAAGCTGGGCTGCGGCGCTTGCATGTGCTCCCTTGAAAGACGCCGTGTCGGCGACTACAGCATAGAAAACGCTTATACCACCGAAGAGCTTGAAGGAATGAGCGAAGAGGCGCTTGCCGCATTACTTATTCCCGTGGAAACCGTTTTCAGTCAGTACCCTAAAATAATGTTACCCGAATTTTACTCTAAGCTGTTTAAAAACGGCTGTGAGATTTACTGCAAAAAAATTAAGAAGCAAGATATAGAGCTTGACACCGAAGGGACGCCTTTGCGTGTTTACGACAAAAACGGATTTATTGCCTTTGGCGAAACTGCCATGTTTGACAAAGGGCTTGCGGTCAGGGCAAAAAAGATGTTTTTTAATTAAAAATCTCGCCTGCAAAAAGCCCTGCCCTGCGCAGGGTTTTTCATTCTATTTTAATGATAAACTGATATATTTTAAAAAAATCAAGAAAGGTGTTGCTTATGCGTATACTTGTTGCCGACGACGAAAGAGATTTGAATGCCGTTATTACACGCAGATTATCTGTGGAAAAGTGTTCTGTTGACAGTTGCTTTGACGGTGAAGAGACAATGGATTTTCTTTCTGTTACGGACTACGACGCCATTGTTTTAGATATTATGATGCCCAAAACTTCCGGTCTTGAGGTACTTGAATGGATGCGTAAGCGAAAGATAAACACGCCTGTTTTATTACTGACCGCAAAAGATGCCGTAAGCGACCGCGTGGCAGGACTTAACGCCGGAGCGGACGATTATTTGATTAAGCCTTTTTCTTTGGATGAGTTGGTGGCAAGACTGCACGCCATAACAAGAAGAAAAAACGGCATTGCAACAAATCTTCTTACGGCGGGCGACCTGGAAATTAATCTTAACACCCACGGCGTTACCAGAGCAGGGAAAGAAATAAGCTTGTCTTCCAAAGAATTTGCCATACTTGAATATTTGGTTAAAAACAAAGGTAACGTGCTTTCCAGAGAAAAGATTGAGGAACATATATGGAACTTTGATTACGAAGGCGGAAGTAATGTTGTTGACGTTTATATAAGCTACCTAAGAAAGAAAGTTGACGGCGACAACCCAAAAAAGCTTATTCATACCATCAGAGGAGTTGGGTACATCATTAAGGACGGAAGTTTATGAAACGCATAAGCATAAAACTTAAAATCACTTTGTATATTGCCTTTATTCTCTCTGCGTTTGCGGTGGCAATGATGATGATTACCGTTAACTTTGCGCGTACATCCTCCGTACACCAGCTTAAGGACACCCTTAGGGAAGAGGTTAACACCCTTTACAGCGGTTTTAAATTTGAATCCACCAAAGAGGAAGAAAAGCAACCGCCCGAAGGGCAAAGACCGCCTGAAGGCGAACCGCCGCCTGAAGGACAGGGTGGTTTTGGAAACAAAGACAAAGCACCGCGCAAATTCTCACTTATTATGCCCGAGGATCCCAAATACGAAAAGCGCGGCGTAAGCCTTTATGTTATTGCAGATTTATCACCTGAAGTAGAATCTGAAAACGATGAATTTACTGCAGGTGCATTACCTGCAGAAATGGACTTTGATGTTTCTTGGAAAACAGACGAGGTGTTTAAGCAAAACGGTCACTACGTGTACGTGCGCTTTTTGAAAGACCCTATAAAAAGCCACAGAGGTGTATGGGTTTGCGGAGCCATAGATACATCTGACACACGTACTGCCGCTTACAACACAACCAAACGTGCCCTGGTGCAAATACCTTTTGTTATTATACTTGCGGCTGTTTTAAGTTATTTTGTAAGCAAGCGTTCCTTTAAGCCTGTGGCAAAGATAACAGAGGCGGCTGCTACCATTGCCGCAAGCAACGACTTATCACAAAGGCTTAATATGGGCCATGGTAAAGACGAAATAAGCGTACTGGCATCTACGTTTGACGGAATGCTTGATACCATAGAACGCAATTTTGAAAAGGAAAAGCAGTTTACTGCAGACGCCTCTCACGAGCTTAGGACACCTGTAGCGGTTATAATGGCTCAAAGCGAGTTTGCGCTTGACCCCAAGGCAACGAAAGAGGACCGTATAGAGGCTATACACAGCATAAACCGCCAAAGCAAAAAGATGCACAAGCTGTTGTCGGAGCTTCTCAATCTTGCCCGTTCGGATAATAAAGTTGAAGCCTTGGAAAAGGAACGCTTTGATATTTGCGAGCTTGCTGAAATGGTACTTGAGGAAATCGGTGCCGAGGCAAAAGAAAAAAACATAAAGCTTAGCTTGAAAAACAAGGAAGCGATTTTTATATGCGCCGACCAAACACAAATAATGCGGGTGCTTATTAATCTTATAAGCAACGCTGTAAAATACGGCAAAGTTGGCGGAAACGTGGATGTTTGTATTGAAGAAAAAGGTGACGGGCACATACTGTGCAAGGTAACTGATGACGGTATCGGTATTTCGCCTGAGGACCTTAAATGTATATGGAACAGATTTTTCCGTGCGGATAAAGCAAGAAGCTCGGAAACCGGAAGCATGGGCTTGGGCCTCCCCATGGTTAAATCTATCGTAGAAGCTCACGGCGGCACGGTAAGCGCGGAAAGTGTTCTTAACGAAGGCTCTGTATTCAGTTTTTACATTTAATATAATATGATAAACGAAGTTGATGACAAATATTTACATCCGCTTCGTTTATTTTTTCGCCTGTCAGACTTTGCGGCTTTTCGACAGCCAAAAAATGGTAATATCGAGAAAAGCAAAAACAAAGGAGGTAAACATATTGAAATTGGCGGAAAGATTAGGGATAAAAAAGCCGCTTATGCCATCGTTAAGCTACATTCCCATAAACATGCTTACAGCAAATCCTTTACAGCCAAGAAAGCGCTTTGACGAAGAAGAGATAAAAAGTCTTGCGCACAGCATTAAGTCTAACGGTGTATTGCAACCCTTGTGCGTGCGCCTGCGTGAAGATGTGCCTACGGTATCCATTAACGGGCAAGTGGTAAAAGCTGAGGCGATATATGAAATTATTGCAGGAGAGCGTCGATGGCGCGCGGCACAGCGGGCGGGGCTGGATAAGCTTCCGTGTATTATTATGAATGCAACAGCGAGCGACAGCGCAAAGATTGCTCTGGCGGAAAATATGTACCGTTTAGACCTTAGTTTTTTTGAGCAGGCGGCGGCAATGCAAAACATTATGATAGTATGCGGACTTAATCAAACGGAATTGGCGGAAAGCTTGGGGTTGCGGCAATCCACAGTCGCCAACAAGCTAAGGCTTTTACGTTTCAGCGACGAGGAACGGCGAATAATAAACGACTGCGGATTTTCGGAAAGGCTATGCCGTAGCTTTTTGAGAATAGAAAACGCCGATGCAAGGCTTAAACTGTTAAGAGCAGCTGAAGCCCATTGCTGGAGTAGTGACACCTGCGAAAAACGCATTGAAGCGTATCTTAAAAGCGGTACGGATATACAGAAAAAAGGCGCCCACCGACGGACGGTGAGCGCACTTAGCGATATTAGATTTTTTATGAACAGCGTTGATAAAGCCATCGGACTTGCCGCCGCCGCAGGCTTTGAAGTGGAGCGCACCGACAACGACCTGGGCGATTTTTACGAGCTGCACTTGGTTATACCTAAGGCACGCCGTAAATGTCAATAGCTTATTTAAGCAGAGCTTTTTCGTATTCTGCCGTGGCAAGGTTATGGAAAACACGGCGGAAACGCATAAGTCGGTCGGAGCTGCGGGTAAAGTGAACACGGTTGGTAAGAAGTATCGCAAACATACCGTTATCCCCGTGAACGTATATAGACGTACCCGTGTATCCGTTGTGTCCGAAAGAGCCGCCGGGATAAAGGTCACCCATTGCACTTAAAGTATTGGTACGCTTAACAACAAAACCAAGGCCCCTGCCCTCTCCGGGTACGGCGGTGGTAAGGTCGGTCTTTGCCAAATTCATAAGAGAGGGAGAAATGAACGGGCCGTTATCGGTCATACCGCCTCTGGACAGCATCCTTGCAAATTTTGCACAGTCCTCTACAGTGGAGAAAATACCTGCGTTTGCGCTTATTCCCTCAAGGAAACAGGCGTTTTCGTCGTGTACTATGCCCTTTTTGTAAGCCTTAAGGCGCTCACAATACTCGGTTACGGCTATATCGGTATAGCCTTTATCAAGGGGACGGTAGCAAGTGTTTGTCATACCGAGGGGCTTAAACACAAGCTCGTCAGCCAGCACGTCCAGGGGCTTGCCGCCAACTTTCTCTAAAATTTTACCCAGGAGGATATAACCCATACAGGTATACTCTACCTTAGTGCCCGTAGGAGAAGAAAGAGGGATATCCAATACTATCTCTGCTGCTTTCTCAGGGCTTCTGCCATCATTTTCCAAAAGAAAATGGTCGCGGATACCGCTTGTGTGGGTAAGCAGATGACGTATTTCTATAGCTTTTTTATCCTCGGGAACGGGAATAAAACGGCTTATACTGTCGTAAAGTGCGATTTTGCCCATATCTATCATGCGGAACGCAACCATAGTGGTGGACAAAATCTTTGTGCAGGAAGCCATATCGTAAAGGGTGTTTTCCGTTACGGGTACATAGTCCCCCGTAAACTCCTTGGGTTCCTTATCAAAGCAAGGGTTGTCGCTGTTAAACACCGATGCGGCGCCGTAATGCGCCTTGTAGATTATACCGTCCTTGTCGCCGATGGCAAGGGACGCACCGGGGAAAGTGCGGTTTTCAAGCTCTATGGCAACAGCGTCATCTATTGCCTTACTGTTAAAGTTTCTTACAGCCATAATACTTCTCCTTTACTGCTCGCCCGCCTTAAGCTTTTCTGCTCTGTCGGCGGTGATTAAAGCGTCTACCATCTCGTCAATTCTGCCGTTAACGAAATTTTCAAGGGAATACAGGGTCATACCTATTCTGTGGTCGGTAACTCTGCCCTGAGGATAATTATAGGTGCGTATACGTTCGCTACGGTCGCCCGTGCCGATTTGAGACTGACGCTCGCTTGCAAGGCTTTCCGCCTTTTTGCGCTGTTCCATATCGTAAAGACGGGACTTCATTACCTTAAGCGCCTTGTCCTTGTTCTTTATCTGGCTTCGCTCGTCCTGACAGTCAACAACTATACCCGTGGGTATATGAATTATACGTATGGCAGACTCGGTCTTGTTAACGTGCTGTCCGCCTGCACCCGCACTGCGGTGACGGGTAATTTCCAGCTCATCCATGTTAAGCTGAAAATCCACATCCTCGGTTTCAGGCAGAACTGCAACGGTAGCGGTAGATGTTTGTATTCTGCCTTGACTTTCTGTCTCGGGCACACGCTGTACACGGTGCACGCCGCTTTCAAACTTAAAACGGCTGTAGGCACCTGTACCTTCTACCATAAAAGATACTTCCTTAAAGCCGCCAAGCTCGGTCTCGTTAGCGTTTACAAGCTCGCACTTAAAGCCCGATGCCTCCGCATACATTGTATACATACGGTAAAGCACGCCTGCGAAAAGTACAGCATCCTCAAAAGATGCACCGGAGCGTATCTCTATAATAACGTTCTTGTCATCGTTGGGGTCATTAGGAAGAAGCAATATGCGAAGCT
>JAZSIW010000094.1:0-2855 GCA_045534025.1 Eubacteriales bacterium
TTTGATATTCTCAGGCTTTGCTAGCCACGGACCAAGCGCCAAAGCCTCATGACTCCATACGGATCTTAAATCATCTATTTTTTTCATTACGCCTAACTGTATCATAATAATCTCCTGTGCAATAATTTGTGGCTATGTTACTTTTTGATCAGCTTATACCTACCCATAACGATGTCAACAACTGCCTGCGTTTTTACACGCATATTAAGCTTTGCCAAAACTGTACGCACCGTATCCTCCGATAGGGTGGGGAGGTATTTGCGGTATTCGGGGTGTTCGTCCATAAGCTCGCCTAACAGTCTTATAAGCAAATCGCCGGATTTAGGCGTAGACGGATACCCACGGGAGATGAGCGCCATATTGTTATCGTAGTTAGGCGCAAGTTGTAAAAGCTTTCCAGTCTTTACATCACGAAGCAGACCGAAGTTATTCGTATGCCTGTCGGGGTTAGCACAAAGGGTGTCCATAAATATAAGACGGATATAGTCGGGTATAGCCTCCGGGCAAATACCCTCAAGAGCCTTAACGATTTCAACGTAATCCTCATTCTCACCCATAAAAGCAGACGCAGGCTCAAAGTTAACAGAAGCACCGTCGGTAAAATCGAGGGACTTTATACATCCGTCGCCACGCTTATAGACCGCCATATTAAAGCCAAGAGCTTTTCCCAGCTCGTAGATGAACAGCTCGGAAAACATTTCGGCGTGGCTTGCTTTTTTGTACATCCACCACTTGCCGTCCTTAAGCTTCCAACACTTTTCAAAGCTGCCTAAGTTGGTAAGCTCGGGCGTTTTGGAACGGTGGCTGTTTGCGGCACGATTAAAGCTGTTGTAAGAGCCTTTAAGCGCAAGGGTGGAGAAGTAGTCGTCGGTAAATTTAACATCGTCGTAGGTCAAATCAGAGCCTATGGGACGCACCCAATAGTTGTCCGTAACGGTTGCACCGTTCACATGGATAACTGTAGAAACATCGTCCTTTTCAGCAAGACGAAGCGCCTTTTTCAGCAAACGGGAGTTAGCACGGTGAGAATCAATAGCCCTTGTCTCAAGCCAAGTGTCAGCATTAGCCACACGCCTCAGATAAAGGGGAAGCAAGGCTTCGTCCTTAACGGTCAACACACCGCCTTGCCAAACAGCAACAAGTGTATCTCTGCTGAGAATCTCATAGCTTCTGTTTTCCATACCGCAACACCCCTTTCCTAAATCTTATTTTAGCCTATTTTTAGTTCTTTGTCAATGTGTATTTGTCCTTGCCATAAGAACAAAACAAAAGAGTCCATAGTTTGAAAAGGGGAATGATACATGCGCACATTTTTGCTTTTTAATGTTGTATTGTTTCGTTGTGGGAGTGATTAATTTTGACAATCAAATTGTGTATTAATAGATTGTTAGGATATGATGAAACAGTTTTATTAAATAGCATAGGGAATTTCTAAAAAGCCATAAAGCGAATTGGGTATAGCCATTGCATTGCAAACAAGGTGCGTTTTTTGTTTGTTTTTCATCTTCTTTGCAATTATAAAAAATCGTCAGTCCCGAAAAACAAGTAAATTTAGTTGCAAAGCGACGGGGAAATATGCGGTCAAAATGCGGTCAGAAAAACAAAGAAAGAGCCGAAAACCGCTCTGAATAGAGAGTTTTCGGCTTGTTAAAGCGTCTATATTGTCACTTGTGTAAAATTTTGCTTATTCCCACTCGATAGTGCCGCTGGGCTTGGGGGTAAGGTCGAGTAGAACACGGTTGATGCCTTCCACCTCGTTGGTGATGCGATAAGTGATGTGGTGCAGAATGGGGTAGGGGATCTCTTCGATCGTGGCGGTCATAGCATCCTTGGTGTTGACAGCACGGATAATTGCGGGCCAACCCTCGTAGCGGCTGTCATCTTTAACGCCCACGCTTTTTATATCGGGAACGGCAATAAAGTATTGCCATACCTTTTCGGCAAGACCGTTCTTGTCAAACTCTTCACGGAGTATTGCATCAGCTTCACGGAGCGCATGCAATCTGTCACGGGTGATTGCGCCAAGGCAACGCACGCCAAGACCGGGGCCGGGGAAGGGCTGGCGGTACACCATAGCGTGGGGAAGCCCCAAAGCCTCGCCTACAACACGCACTTCGTCTTTGAAAAGCAACTTGATGGGCTCAACCAATTGGAACTTCAGATCCTCAGGCAGTCCGCCTACGTTGTGGTGGGACTTAACAGCCTTTTTGCCCTCTGCCCGCTTGATGCTTTCGAGTATATCGGGGTATATGGTGCCCTGTGCAAGATATTCCACCCCGTCAAGCTTTCTTGCTTCGTCAGCGAACACATTAATAAATTCGGCACCTATAATTTTTCTCTTCTTTTCGGGGTCACTTACGCCTGCAAGCAGATCTAAAAAGCGGTCTGTAGCGTCAACGTATATAAGGTTAGCGTCAAGCTCCTTACCGAACATATCGATAACGGCTTCACTCTCGCCCTTGCGCATAAGACCGTGGTTAACGTGTACGCAAATAAGCTGTTTGCCGATAGCCTTAATAAGTAAAGCGGCAACAACGGAGGAGTCAACCCCGCCGGAAAGCGCCAAAAGCACCTTTTTGTCGCCAACCTGTGCACGAACTGCGGCAATTTGTTCTTCTATAAAAGCATCAGCCAACGCTTTTGTGGTGATACGTTCCATAGTTTCGGGTCTTACATTTGTATCCATAAATACGAAGCCTCCGTCATGATTTTTTAATGGAAACATTATAATACAAACCCGCCCGCTTGTCAATAAGCGGACGGGAAAAAACCACATGTTTTTTATGTAATTTTATAGCTTAAAACTCGGTAATAAGCTGGGCGTCAAACTTAAGAATTTGTGCCGCATCAAGGCT
>JAZSIW010000157.1:0-7597 GCA_045534025.1 Eubacteriales bacterium
ATCTCTTCCTTTGCTATAAATCCGGTAACCGTAGCGGCCGCAAACTGCCACGCACCGAAGCCCAAAGGTACAAGGATGAAAGCAATGGGGCTTGCTATATCGTGCAGGATAGACTCGGTTGCTTCGACCTGATTTAGAGACCATGAGCAGTTAAGCATTACCGTAACAAGTGCGTTACTTACAAGTATTATTGTGCCGGCTTTAACGATATATGCCCACCCACGCGAACACATGGATTTAAATGCGCCCAAAAGCGACGGAAACTTGTATTCCGGCAATTCAATAATAAAAAATGTTTTTTTGTACTTATAGCCCGAAATCCACTTAACAAGCAAAGCGCCAAAGAAAACAAGGGCAAGACCCATAAAGTACATTGCGGGAGAAACCCACGCAGATTCGGGAAAGAACAGTCCCGAAAGCAATGCAATTACGGGAATTTTGGCGCCGCAGGGAATAAATGGTGCAAGCATTGCGGTTGCTCTGCGCTCTCGCTCATCACGGATGGTACGACAAGCCATAATGCCGGGGATGGTACAGCCTGTACCTACAACCAGAGGGATAACGGATTTGCCGGAAAGACCTACCTTTTTGAAAACAGGGTCAAGTAAAACAGAAACACGCGCCATATAGCCGCAATCTTCCAACAAAGCCAAAAGGAAATACATTACCATTACCAAAGGAAGAAAGCCGATAACCGCACCTACACCTCCGATAATGCCGTCTACAACTATGGTTTGCAGAAAGGGAGATGTGTTTTCCATAAGACCGCTTACCCATTCGCCAAACATTTCAATAAAGCTTACTAGTCCCGGTATAACCGTGCCGTTTTCAAATTCATAGCCTTCCGCAATCCAAACGCCGGGCCCCACCTGAGATATCCAAAAAACAGCCCACATAACTGCAGCAAATACGGGTATGCCAAACCATTTGTTTGTAAGCAATGCATCTATTTTATCCTGTTTATTGCTTTGATTGGTATGTAGCTTACGAGTCTCCACTTCTGCAACTATTTTTTTAACAAAATCAAAGCGCTTTCTGTCTGCCGCAATAACTGCCGCCTTATCCTTGGGATTAATATTATCCTGCTTAAAAGGTGCTGTCTGCCCTTTGCCTATTTGCTGCACCGCCGCCTGTATAACCTTGTCCATTCCTTCAGCATCAACGGAAACGGTGTCAACAACGGGACAGCCAAGCTTTTCCGATAACCTTGCGGTGTTTATCTTTGTCTCTTTTTTCTTATTTATATCAGCCTTGTTTAGGGCAACAACCATGGGAATGCCAAGCTCTAAAAGTTGCGTGGTAAAAAACAGGCTTCGGCTTAAATTAGTTGCATCTACTATGTTTATTATAGCATCGGGAGCGGCATTTTTTATATATTCGCTGGTAACGCTTTCCTCGGACGTAAAGGGGGACATGGAATAAGCACCGGGAAGATCAACGGCTATAAGCTCCGCCACACTTCCGCAAAAGCTCTTTTTAATAGGGTGCTCCTTTTTGTCAACCGTAACGCCTGCCCAATTGCCAACCTTTTCACTACTGCCCGTAAGAGCATTATACATGGTGGTTTTGCCGCTGTTTGGGTTGCCTGCCAAAGCAATTCTCATAATGGGGGTCTCCTTTGATACTATATGCTATTCATTCGGGGTTAGCGTCAGCTAACTACACTGCAAAAAAATAGCTCTCGGATTATTCTTTAATCAACCGTCAATTATAATAGCTTCCGCCAATTGGTTGTCTATACTGTACCGTCCGTCTTTTATTGAAACTACACAGCCGCCTTTTCTGCGAAAGATTACAGTGATAGGTTCACCGCTGTAACAGCCAAGAGAAAACAGAAAAGCGTTAAGCTCTTCATCCTCTGTTTCTATGCGCTTTATTATGTATTCTACGCCTTCTTTTGCCACACGCAAATTCATAACTGACTCCTTATAAAAGCACGGTTAGCTACTGCTAACCATATGATACCCCAAGACATTTAATTTGTCAATACTTTTTGTACCAAAAAAGCATTTTTGTAACTATGCTCAAAAAAGCGGGGCAATTGCTGCCCCTGTAAAAAACAAAAAGCACAAAAGTCCTCGCTTTTTTAGTCTATGCAACTTTTTTGTCTGCCGACAGCACCTTTATAACACACACGCTCATATCGTCGCTGTTGCCCGTGCGGCGTGCGCCGTCGCTAAGCAACAGGTCGGCAATGGCCGCAGTGTGTCTTTCGCCTCCGAGGGCCGAAAGCAAAGTCTCTGTTTCTTCCCCGTTGCTATCACCGGATATACCGTCGGAAAGCATTATCAAAGTGTCCCCGTCCTTCAAGTCAAAACTCAGCTGTTCCGCTTTTATGTCCCGTATTATACCTGCAGGTACCGTTGCGCTTTGCAGTTTTCGGCATTTTCCTCCACGAATGATGAAGGAAGGCGCCGCCCCTGCCTTTATCAAAACGCCCTTTCCTGTATACAAATCTGCCTCAAACAGGTCAACGGTGGCAAAGACCTCTTCTTTTCGAGACGCTAAAAAGCCGTTAAGCAATGCAAGTGCGGTTTTTCTGTCAGCACCTGCAGAAAGCAATTTTTCCAAAAACATTCCCGCCAGACGAGAGCTTTCCGCCGCCGCCTTGCCACTGCCCATGCCGTCGCTGATAAGTGCGTAGAAGTATCCGTCTGCGCCGCTGAAAAAGCTTACGGTGTCGCCGCTTATCTCTTCTCCTTTTTTGGGACATCCGTTGCGAGAGCATTCTATTCTAAACCCCGGTGCGCTTTCCATAACCATTTTTGCCACGCCGCCTGTAGGATAAAACTGCGGCTCCTTCATCTTACACCCAAGGGCGTCGGACATCATATTTTTTAATTGGATAGAGCTTAAGGTAAGTCTGTTAAGCTCTACACCCGTAGCTACAAGTTGCTTTTTTCTGCCCCCTGTTACTTTGACGCTTTTTGCCCGCACACCTGCACCGTACAGCAAGGCGGCGGCTCGGTTTGACAAAGCGTTGTCCGTATGCTCGGTGGCGAAACGCTTTTCCTCGGCAGCGGCAAGCAAAGTAGATATTCCCGCATATTGGTCGGCGGTACGTACAGCTTCGCTTTCGGTGCTTGCTGTCTTACGAACACTCTGGGAGATGGCAAAAAACGCCTCGGCAAAGGGTGTACTATCCCTTTGGGTTTCTTCTGCATCTACGGGTATTTGTCCGCAAAACATACCGGGCAGCTTGTCCTTTATAAGTAAAAACAATCCTATCGCAATACCGTATGCAACAAACAGCCCAAGGCAATTTTGAGGACCGTAAAAGTAAAAGCCTGCACAAATCCCCGTAACGGCACCGCAAAGCAAGGTGCCAAGTCTGCCGCTTACGGAAAACAAGCCACCGCAAAGTCCCGTTACTCCGCAAACGGCGGCACAGCCCGTGCCGCAGCCCAAACCCGCCGCAAAGGCATACAATCCGCCGTAAAGCATAGCGCCGCGGTCAGCAGCTACAAAGCTTATAAGCAAAGCAAGTGCCCATGCCGCAACCGCAAAGGGGAACAAGGCGTTCCACGCAAGCATAAAAGTAAACAGTATTGATAAATATCCGCCGTGACGCATTATTCTTTTAGACTGCCCATCAAGTGCGAATCCGTAAAGGACCGTAAACATAGGCGCAAGCACAAGCCAAGGAGTGGAATGTGCAAGAGTGTATATTCCGTCGCCGATACCTACTGCCCAAATTGTACCCATGGCTATAAAAGCCGCAAGCGGGCGTGCGGTCAAAGCAGAGCTTTTTTCCCCGCCAAGCAGCTTAAATAAATATATACCTGCAGAAACGGGTATACAAATAAAGGGGGCGTCGTTTAGCAGCGCACCGAGACAAAGAGCAGCCAGCCCTGCCCCGTTGTGTTTGTCCAAGGCAATATACAGTGCAAAACCAAAGGGATGGCCGCCGCCCACGGAAACCGCATCAAAGCAAAGAACCCACAAAAACACCGCTAAGGCTTCTTTGCGCTTTTTTACGTAATCCCAAAGCGTAGGTAATATTTTATAAACAATATACCTGTATGTCATATAAAACACCCTTTAAACTATTTAGCCAAATTATATAGCCTTTAGCACGAAAAGAGTGTCGAAGCCCGTCGCCGAACCGAGGATTTACCCATCCACCGAAAGCTTAAAAAACCGCCCGATAAGACAGCTTGTTACTTTACACGTCTTAAAAGCATGTAAACACGCTTAATTTTACACAACAAATTTTTTGGGGTACGATTTTGAAATTTTTTAAAAAAACTATTGACAACGCCAATTCAAACGAGTATAATGGCACATGAAATTTGAATATCACAAAACGACTATGACGAAGACGGTCGGAATGTGGTGCTTACAGAGAGTTGCCGGTTGGTGCGAGGCAATGGCAGAGCGTTCCAATGACTTATCACTTCCGAGTCGGAGGACCGGAAGCAAAAGGCAAGTAGACTCCTTCCGTAATGCTGCGTTAAAGCAAAGGGTTTGTTAGAACCCATGAAGTGACGGAAGATTTTTCCGTAATTTGAGTGGTACCGCGGGTTTATAACTCGTCTCAAAGTTTTTTGAGACGGGTTTTTTGTTTTATTCAAATTCGTAATCATCGACAGATATGTCAACAAGGAAAGGAAGCGACAAAAATGGATTACAGTTTGAAGGAAGTAGCAGGCAGAATTAAAGACCTGCGAGAGGCGAAAGGATACACAAAAGAAGAGCTTGCAAGGCTTACCGGTGTGTCTGTTGAAGAATACAGTGTTTTGGAAGAAGGAAATACGGACTTTAGCTTTACTTTTATATACAAATGCGCTAAAGCTTGCGACGTTGAAGTTGTTGACCTGCTTGAGGGCAGAAGTACAACCCTTACCTCCTTTGCAATCACAAGAAAAGGTGACGGACTTAAAATCTTAAAGCAACACGGCGTTGAATATAATAATCTTGCCCCGAAATTTAAGGATAAGCTTGCCGAGCCTTTCTTGGTAAAGTTCCCCTATCTTCCCGAAGAGCAAAACGCCCCTATAAAGCTTAACTCTCATAACGGACAGGAATTCGATGTGATCGTAAAAGGTGCGCTTAAAGTACAGGTGGGCAACCATGTGGATATTCTTCATGAGGGAGATTCGATTTTCTACAACAGCCTTATTCCCCACGGTATGATCGCCGTAAGCGAAGGCGGGTGTGAGTTCCACGCGGTTGTTCTTAATCCCCAAGACGGACTGGTTAGTGAGAACTATCCGGAGGCTCCTTATGTACCTTCTAAAGCTGTGCAAAAAGAAGAGCCCACCACAACGGTTGCCGACAACTTTGTGGAATCCTTCTACGATGAAAACGGTGTGTTTAGCGGCATAAAGTTTAAGAATGACGATAAATTCAACTTTGCCTTTGACTGTGTAGACGCCATTGCAAAAAAGGACCCTGATAAGCTTGCGATGATGTGGGTGGCAAACGATAAGTCCGACCGCAAGTTCACCTTCGGCGATTTAAAGAAGTACTCTGCCAAAACTGCCAACTACTTTGAATCTCTCGGTATCAAAAAAGGTGATACCGTAATGCTTGTTCTTAAGCGCCATTATCAGTTCTGGTTCTGTATGCTTGCTCTTCACAAGATCGGTGCCATCGCAATCCCCGCAACAAATCAGCTGGTTGAGCATGATTTTGTTTACAGATACAAAGCGGCAAGTGTAAAAGCTATTGTATGTACCGCAGACGGCAATGTATCCGCAGAGGCAGAAAAGGCAGCCGCAGAATTCCCCGAACTGCTTAAGATTTTAGTGGGCGGCAAAAAAGAGGGTTGGAACGACTTTAACGTTGAAATGGAACGTTTCAGCACACACTTTGACCGTACGGAAAATACCCCTTGCGGAAACGATCCCATGCTTATGCTGTTTACTTCGGGAACAACGGGCTATCCTCGTATCGCAACTCATTCTTACAAATACGCCTTGGGGCACTATCCCACAGCAAAGCATTGGCACAATGTAAATCCCAAGGGTTTGCATTTTACCATTTCCGATACAGGTTGGGGTAAAGCTCTTTGGGGCAAACTTTACGGCCAATGGCTGTGCGAGGCGGGTATATTCACCTATGACTTTGACAGGTTTCGCTCGGAAGATATCTTGCCCATGTTCGCTAAATATCATATCACAACGTTTTGCGCTCCGCCTACAATGTATCGCTTCTTCATAAAAGAGGATCTGTCAAAGTACGACCTTTCCTCTATTGAATATGCAACTACTGCCGGTGAAGCACTTAACCCGGAAGTGTTTAATCAATTTAAAAAAGCTACCGGCCTTACCATTATGGAAGGTTTCGGTCAAACAGAAACCACTTTGTCCATTGCAAACTTTGTGGGCTCAAAGCCCAAAATCGGCTCTATGGGCAGACCCAGCCCGCTTTACGACGTTGTTGTTCTTGACCCCGACGGGAACGAATGTAAGATAGGTGATACCGGTGAAATCTGCATCCGCACAAAAGATACTGTACCTTGCGGACTGTTTATCGGTTATTACAAAGACGAAGAAAAAACAAGCGAGGCTTGGCACGACGGCTTTTATCACACCGGCGACCAAGCTACAATGGATGAGGACGGATACCTTTGGTACGTTGGCCGTATAGACGATGTTATCAAATCCTCCGGTTACCGCATCGGCCCCTTTGAAATCGAAAGCGTTATTATGGAGCTTCCTTATGTATTGGAATGCGCTATTACCCCCGTTCCCGACGAGGTAAGAGGTCAAATTGTAAAGGCCACCGTTGTTCTTGTAAAGGGACGAGAAGGAACCGATGCGCTTAAAAAGGAAATTCAGGAATACGTTAAGACACATACTGCACCTTATAAGTATCCGAGGATTGTTGAATTTGTGGACGAGCTTCCCAAAACCATCAGCGGCAAGGTAAGGCGTGTTGAAATCCGCAAGAACGATTTAAGCAAATTGCAAAAATAAAGCAGCAAGTGTATGTTTCCCCGTGAAGAGGTTAACCCTCTTCACAGGGAAAACAAAACCTGTGTTGCGCCGAAGTTTTGAAAAAAGCAAAAAACTTGCTAAAAAAGAGGCAAAAAAGTATTGACTTTTCTTAATTGAAGTAATATAATCAAGTCAAACCACGTGTTTGTGTGTTGGTAAATGCGGTGAGCAGAAACAAGTAGACTTGGAAAGAACCTGGAGAGAGTTGCCGGTTGGTGCGAGGCAAAGGGGGCGTCCATTTTGAATTCATTCTGTTAGCAGTGCGCTGAACAAGAGAAATCTTAAGTAGGATGCAACGGGAGTTCCCGTTACAGAACTATGGTATGTCAGTACCTGATAAGGTCGTTACCGTGAGGTGGCGGCAAACTGAGGTGGTACCACGGGAAGTGATTTTCTCGTCCTCTGTATTCTTAATCGGAATGCAGAGGACTTTTTTGTGTTTCGATTTACCAAAACTTTATATACCTAAATCAGAAAGGATGATTCCAATGGCACAAAACTACTTCCAAAAAGAAATTGAGACCATGCCTGTTGAAGAAATGAAAAAGCTTCAGTCGGAAAAGCTTGTCAAACAGGTTAAGCACGTTTATGAGAACGTAGCATACTACCGTAATCTTATGGACGAAAAGGGTGTTAAGCCCGAGGATATCAAG
>JAZSIW010000061.1:0-4382 GCA_045534025.1 Eubacteriales bacterium
TATACCGTACATTGCGCTTGCCGCAGGGAAAAGACCGTATGCAGAATCTCTGTAACTAATGTCATAATCGTTACTGTGCGCCCAGTCGCCCATCTTGTCGGGGGTAATTACCGTATCGGTAAGATTGGATATTACCATCGCCATAGATGTAGGGCCGCAACCGTAGCCGCCGAGGGTGTTTGCACCGTAGGGGTGGTTTGCGTAGGCTTCCCAAGTTTGGTCGTAGTATATAAAGGAAGAACCGTCAGGCTGGGTAAGTAAAGCGTATGTACCGTAAAAGCCTTCGTTTCCGTTATTTCCTATCGTGTTGTTATCGGCTTCCGGAACAGAAGTGTCTTCCTCTTCGGGAATCTGTTCAACCGCCGAACTGTCAACTTCCGGCTCGGACTCGACAACATCGTCAGTCACAGGCTCAGACTCAACAACAGGGGGCTTATACAAATCAGGCGCTTGGCCTGCCGCCGCCTCAATATCCACCTTGTCCGTGGACATAACATGTTTATCGGCGGGTACGCTTACAATAAGGTCAGCATTTTCATACAGATCCTGCTTGGGCAGGTCATCGTCGCTGTTTTCTATAACATCAGCCGCCACAGACCCGTCGGGGAGTGCGGGGTATCTGAATACAGGCGTGCTGCCTACAGAATTGGGCTGTGCTGCGGTGTCACAAAACTCCGCATAAACAAGATAAGCACAAGGAGCTAAAAGCAAAGCCCAGCATAAAATTATGCAAAACAGCTTAAGGCTTGCGTTGCGTATTTTTACGCCCATAGGTCGCCACACCTCCTTAAGCAAATGTTCCTTATCCTAAAAGAGTATAACACATCTTTTTCATAAAATCAAGAGTTTTTTGAAAAATTATTCCTTCTCCTGTCCGTCGGCAGAAACAATCTCCTCTTCGCTTTCAAAAGCAAAGGCTATATCCTGCTCTTTCTTTTGTCTTTCAAACAGGTGCACCTTTAAAGAAAACAGCCTTATATAGATATAAACCACAATAACAATATCTACCGCGCAAAAAGCGGGATGCCAATTGGCGCCGGCCTTCCCCGTAAAGAAAAGCGCCAAAGCGGGTATACTGAAAACAAGTGTGGAAAGGGCGCTTACCAAGCCGAAGAACACGTACAAGGCAGGGTATGCCTTTTTAAAGTGAAAGCGTGTTTCATAAATGGAAAACAGCAATGCAAACCCCAAGCCGAAAAGGTGAAAATTGTAAAGGGTGCCGTAGCCGTGGCCGCTTTGAAGAAGAAAATCGTAAATAATTTTAACTGCCAAGGCGACGGACGGAAGCATAGAAAGTGACGCGAAGATGTCGTTTGTTTGTTCTTCCGAGTGATTTGTAAAAAAAGCATAGGTAAAGAAAGCAAAGCTGCAAAAAAGAACAGCCAAAAACAGCAGGTACAAATAAGAAACCTTTGTCGTTTGCACGTTTGCAAAGGCTTCCTTAATGTAGACAACATACATGTCTCCAAGGTCATAGCTGCCGTCGGCAAAAGCTTCTCTGCCTATGCAAAAGCCGAAAAGACCCAGCGTGGCAAAGGACATTGCACCGTAGGCAATGCGTGACGGAGTGCCGGAAAAATCCATCCGCTTGTCAATACGCTTGCTCAAAACGGTTATTGCCGCAAAATATATGACAACGCACACGCCGAATATCCAGGTAACCAATTTATAATATTGCGTGTTGTCGGCGTGGAATACATTAAGTCCGTCGTCACCCGAAAGGTGAAGCAGACTTACCGTCATAAAAACACCTGCAATAACAGCCGCTATTATCGAGAACAACAAAAGCGCCTTGTATACGATTTTAAAATTCATATAACACACTTCCTTAAAACTTGTAAAAGTAATTATACACTAAAAATCTGTTTGTGTAAAGAACTTTTTGCGGTGTTATTAAAAAAATAAACACAGCATACAATAAAACAAAAAGGCGGTGTTGATTAGTGAAGTATTACATAGCGTTGTTTTTTCTTTTGGCGATTTGGTGCGCCGTATTGCCCTGTTTGCAGTTTATGCCCGATGTGGGCAGTGCACACGCCGCAGAGCAAAGCACCTCTGCGGAGGAAAGCGCGGAAGAGCCTTATGGCATACCCTGTTTTTCCGTTACCGAAACAGAGTTTGTTTTATATATAGGTGAAACAAACACCGCCGTAAGGCTTGATTTGGAGGAATATGTGGCTGTAGCGCTTGCAGGCGTTATGGCTCCCGACAGCCCCACCGAGGCACTAAAGGCGCAGGCGGTGGCAATACGCTCTTTTGCTTTGTGCCGTAAAGCAAATCCCGTGCACGGCAGTTACGATCTGTGCAGTGACCCCTTCTGCTGTTACCCTGTGGGCGATGGGTCGGATGAGCGTTACATGGGGGCGGCGGCGCTGACAGAAGATAAGCTGTTGTGCCACAACGGAGACCCGATTATGGGGCTTAGCCACCTGTCATCCTGCATTAGCACCGAGGCGTGGGACGAGTATCCCTATCTGAGCTGTGTAAAGGTGGAGGACGAAAGCGTTTTTGACTGCTATAAAACCGTTTACAGCTATACCAAAGCGGATTTTGCCGAACGTTTTTCCGATACGGACCTTGTATTTGAGGGTGAACACAGCACTTGGGTAGGCAAAACAAGCTTTACTGCGGGAAACCGTGTTTCACGGATAGAGCTTTGCGGCGTCAGCCTTGAAGGAAAGACCTTTGCGGCGGCGCTTAGCTTGGATAGTCTGTGTTTTGCGGTGACGGTTACAAAAACAGGCTTTGATATAAGTTGCTACGGCAGCGGAAGCGGCTTGGGTATGTCCCGTTGCAGTGCTATGCTTATGGCGGCACAAGGTGCGGATTACACCGAAATTTTACAGCGCTTTTATCCAAATACGACACTTTGTCAGCTAATTTACTGAAAACATAAAGAATAAATTTCCTTCGGAAGGTACAGAATAGGGTAAAGCCCAAAAAGCACGGGCAAAAAATTTTTCCGGAGGATTTTTTATGGACGACAACAAAAACCTTTTACCGATCCCCCCCGAAGAAGGGGACAAAAAGGAAAAGCCCCGTAAAAAGAAGGGACTTTCCAAAAACACGGTATCTGCCATCTATATGGGCGTAGCGCTGTGTATGGTGTTCATGCTTACCCTTAGCTTGGCTACTGCCACGGGTAAGGTGCAGGACTCGGTAGACGAACTTGAGCTTGACGGCATCAGCTTGCCCGATGTTTCTCTTCCCGTGCCCGACACCCATATATCATCGGGAGAGAACGTAGCCTTCGGCGACGACAGCAAGACCGACGCACCTCAGCACCAGGACAAGCCTGTTGGCGGCGACGTGTCCGGTGTTACCGACGAGGTGTTACCCCCTGAGGAAAGCGAAGACGCCGATAAAAGCGAGGCAGAGCCTGCTGCAGTATACGTGCGTCCCTTGCGTGGGGAGCTTATCAAGGGTTACAGTATGGATACCCTTGTATTTTCCGAAACGATGCAGGACTTCCGTGTGCACGGCGGTATTGACATAGCCGCAGAGCTTGGCGCCCAGGTGCTTGCATACACCGACGGTGTTGTAAGTAAGGTGGAACAGCATCCCTTTATGGGGACTACCGTAGAGATAGTTCACGAGGCAGGCGTAAGTTCGCTGTACCAAAACCTCTCTTCGGAGCTGCCCACGGGTATTAAGGTGGGCGCCGCCGTTAAAGCAGGCGATGTGATAGGTACGGTTGGCGATACCGCCATATTAGAGATAGCCGACGCACCCCACCTTCATTTCGAGCTGTGGATGAACGGTGACTCTATCGATGCAGAGCGTGAAATATCGCTTCTGAAATAAATGAAAAGAGAAGGATAGACTACTTCTCATAAAGATGAAAAACACCGACGGATCTTGAAAATCCGTCGGTGTTTTTTGCTTGATAAATCATAGATTTGTAATTGGTTGCTTTGCAATAGTATCCTCAAGTTTCCTTATGTGTTCTTCTAAATCTTTTATCTTCCTTTCGTGCTTTGTTAGCACTTCGTTGATTGCGAAGATGAAGATGGACAAAACAAGCGCAACGCCGATTTCTATCAATATAGGGTCACCGCTTTCAAAGAGTTTCCATCCGCCAAAAAACACAATCACATAGATTGCCAAAAAGCACAGAAGAAAAACTCCAAGCCATCGTAATAACATTTTTGCTGTGCTTTTCATACTTGCCCTTTACCTCCTTATTTATCGTTCTGTATTATCGCCGGCATCGCATTTGTATGTATAAATACTCTTGGGATAAGCCCAAACCCTTATTTTGACTTTAATTTTGTTTTCAAAATTTCTCGCCTATGGCGAGATATTGAAAAACAAAGTGTTATTGAAACCTTACGGTTTCAGTAGTATTTTATTTGCTAGACTCGGCGAAGGCGAATATCACT
>JAZSIW010000134.1:0-5078 GCA_045534025.1 Eubacteriales bacterium
GGTAATGGAAAATATGGATTTAATCATTGAATTTATTCAGGCCCTAATAGATAAAGGAATGGCTTATGAATCCAGTGGGGATGTGTACTACCGTACAAGAGATTTTAAAGATTATGGAAAGCTTTCGCACCAGTCCATAGATGAGCTGCGGGTAGGCGCGAGAATAGAAGTAGATGAGCGGAAACAGGATGCACTTGATTTCACTTTGTGGAAAGCGGCTAAAGATGGTGAAATTTCTTGGGATAGCCCATGGGGCAAAGGAAGACCGGGTTGGCATATAGAATGTTCTGCGATGGTATATAAATTTCTTGGTACAGAAATTGATATACACGGCGGCGGTCAGGACTTGACCTTCCCTCATCACGAGAACGAGGTTGCACAAACCGAATGTGCTACAGGTAAATGCCTTGCCAAAATTTGGATGCATAACGGATATATTAACGTTGACAACAAGAAGATGTCTAAATCCTTGGGTAATTTCTTTACAGTGCGTGACGTTGCCGAGAAATATGATTATCAGGTTATCCGTTATTTCTTGCTTTCACCTCATTATCGCAGTCCCGTTAACTATTCTGCAGATATTTTGGAGCAGGCAAGGGGCTCTCTCGAGAGATTGCAGAATTGCGAAGAAAACTTGAACTTCCGCCTGAAAAGCGCGAAAGACAGTGTGCTTACCGATGTTGAAGGCGGCACGCTTGCTGCTATAGAAACTAAAATTGAGGAAATGAAAGCCGCAATGGACGATGACTTTAACACTGCAGATGCCATTAGCTGTGTTTTTGAAGTTGCAAGGCTTATAAATACAGCTCTTGCAGACGCCGACGCAAGTAAGGCTTTTCTTGAAAGTGCTTACGAAAAGTATCACGGTTTGCTTGTGCTTTTCGGTCTTGAAGTTCAAAGCGTTGCTCAAGGTGATGAGGCAGAGATAGAGGCTTTGGTGGCAGAACGTACAGCGGCAAAGAAGGAAAAGAATTACGCTCGTGCTGACGAGATTCGCTCCATGTTGGCAGAACGTGGTATTGCTATCGAAGATACCCCCCAAGGTCCCAAATGGAAAAGAGTATAGATTTCAGCAAGTGCAACGCTCTTATACAGGCGTATATGGGTGATGCGGTGATAGAGTTATTGGCACGCAGAAAGATAATAGGCGATGGAGACCGCAAGGTCAGCGACCTTAATGTGGAGGCTAAAAAATACGTCACCGCTGTTAGCCAAAGCGCAGCAGTAGAGAGAGTGTTGCCGCATCTTAGTGCGGAAGAAGAAGCTATATTTAAATATGGCAGAAACGCAAAAGGGGTGCACGTCCCCAAAAGTGCTTCAGCTATCGACTACAGACGCGCCACGGGCTTGGAATGCCTTTTCGGACATTTGTATCTTGCAGGTAATATGGCACGCGCCCAGGAGCTTTTTGATATAGCGTATGATGGAGGGAACTCGTAATGGCAGATAACGGATACAAGCTTACCGATAAAGAAAAGGCTGTATTTAAATACATACGTAGCACCATTCGTAACTACGGTTACGCCCCTTCCGTAAGGGACATTTGTGCGGCCGTAGGCATAAAGTCTACCTCTACTGTTCATGGCTATATCAAGCGTTTGGAAGAAAAAGGCTATATCAACCGTGTTGACGGTAAAAGCAGAGCTATGACCGTCAGCGGCACCAAAGGTGACGAAGAGGCAAGAACGGTTCGCGTTCCGCTTTTGGGGCAGGTAAGGGCGGGGCTTCCTATCTTAGCCGTTGAAAACTACGAAGGTTATGTGGATTACCCTGCTTCTATGTCGGGTTCTTCACAGTTGTTTGCGCTTCGTGTTGTGGGTGACAGTATGATAGAAGCAGGCATACTTAACGGAGACATCGTAATTGTTGAGAGCAGACGCTATGCAGAAGACGGTGAGATAGTGCTTGCACTGATTGATGATAGTGCTACCGTTAAATATTTCTTCAGGGAAGATGGCCGTGTAAGACTTCAGCCCGCCAACAGCAATATGCAGCCGATATATGTAGAAGATTTGACAATACCGGGCAAGGTTATCGCCAACTTTAGATTTTATTAAAATAAAAAATAAAAACTCATAAAAAGCTATTGACAAAGTCCTTAAAATGTGGTATTCTTTCTTGGCGGCTTTGATAGCCCCTGAGAATGATCCATTAGCTCAGCCGGTAGAGCACATGACTTTTAATCATGGTGTCCGGAGTTCGATTCTCCGATGGATCACCACAAAAGCCCCCAACAGCAGTTGGGGGCTTTGTTTATGCAGAGGTAACGGATATGGAAATTAGAAGAGCAAAAAATGAAGATGCCGATGGAATTATGAAGTTGCTTTATCAAGTTGCCGAGGTGCATCATAAAGGCAGGCCGGATTTGTTTAAAGCCGGCTGTGCTAAATATACAAAAGAGCAACTTGAAGCTATAATAAAAGACAGGAACAGCCCTGTTTTTGTTGCCGTTGAAGCTGAAGCGGTTTTAGGACATGCTTTTTGCGTGCTTGAGGAAACAGCAAAAAACGGCGTTTTGGTTCCACATACAAGTTTGTATATAGATGACATTTGCGTTGATAAAGAAAGCAGGGGCCGACACGTGGGAACAGCGCTTTGCAATAGGGTATTACAATACGCAAAAGAAGAAGGGTGTTACAATGTCACCCTGAACGTTTGGACACTTAACGAAAACGCAATTGCTTTTTATAAAGCGCTTGGCTTTAAAGAACAAAAAATAGTTATGGAAACCGTGCTGAATGGAGATTAAAGCGCTTTAGTGTCTTGACATTTATCCTTGGGCGTGTTAAAATTACATCAATTGTTAATTAATGTACATGTTTTTCGGAGGTATGGCTGTGGAAAAAATTCTTGCAAGACTTAGCTTAAGAGAAAAAATCGGTCAGATGCTTATGTTTGACTTTAGAAAGTGGCAAAACAGTAACGAGGATAAGCAGTCCAATTACTATGTTATGTCTGAAGAAGTTAGGGGCATGATAAGAAAGCATAAGCTCGGTAACGTTATCCTTTTCGCTGAAAATTTTGAAAATGTGGAGCAAATCACTCGTCTTAATGCGGAATTTCAGGCATCTGTTGAGAACGATATTCCTATGCTTATAGGTGTTGACCAAGAAGGCGGCAGAGTTGTAAGAATGAGCCATGGTTGTTCTCTCCCCGGTAATATGGCTCTTGCAGCCTCCGGTAATGAAGAAAATGCGTATACCGCAGGTCTCATAACAGGCAAAGAACTTGCCGCTGTTGGTATTAATGTGGATTTTGCGCCCTCTGTTGATATTAATAACAATCCCAACAACCCTGTTATCAACGTTCGTTCTTTCTCCTCTGATCAAAATATAACTGCACGCTTCGGTACCGCTATGACAAAGGGCTTGCAGGCTGCAGGTGTTGCGGCAGCGGCAAAGCATTTCCCCGGTCACGGCAATACCAATGTTGACTCTCACACGGGCCTCCCTGCCATATATTCCACCTATGACGAGCTTATGAATTTTGAGATCGTTCCCTTTGCTGACGCTATTAATAACGACTGTATGATGTTCATGAGCGGTCATATCCAGTTCCCGAATATAGAGAGCGCTTCCGTTATTTCCAAGCAGGATAAAAAGCCTATGACTTTGCCTGCAACCCTTTCCAAGGTATTCCTTACCGACATTTTGCGCGACCAACTTGGCTTTAAGGGCGTTCTTATCACCGACTCTATGCAGATGCAAGCTGTTTCCAGCCATATTGGTTCCGAACAGGCTAATATACTTGCTATCAACGCAGGTGTTGATATATTGCTTATGTGCACAAGCCTTCGTTCTTTGAAGGATGATGAAAAGCTTGGCAAGCTTATTGACAACATCGTTAACGCCGTTGAGGACGGCCGTATTCCCATGTCTCGTATTGACGAGTCCGTTATGCGTATCCTTAACCTCAAAAAGGCTCTTGGTCTGTTCGAGGCGCCTGAAACAAGCGTAGATGAAAAGATTGCCGCAGCCCTTAAGGAAGTTGGTTGTGAAGCTAACCGTGCTGCAGAACGTTTGCTTGCTACCGAAGGCGTAACCGTACTTAACAACAACGGTGTGCTTCCCGTTGTTACTGCAGGTAAGAAGACTGCTGTTTTTGCCGCATACACAAACAAGGTTAACGCATTTAAGCTTGCTCTTAACAGACTTTATGCCGAAAACAAGCTTGATGAAGTTGATTATACAGCTTATGTTTATTCCAACAAGAAAGAGCTTGACGATGAAGCTAAAGCGCTTGTTGACAGCGCTGACAATATTATTATAGAAACCGAAACCGAGACTAATATGGCGCACAGCAATTGGTATATAAGCTTCCCGCGTGCTGTTTGTGATTATGCTAAATCTATTGGTAAGAAGGTTGTTGTCATCAGTGCATTTATGCCTTACGATGCAGGAATTTACAGAGATGCTGACGGTCTTGTTCTTTGCTATTGTGCTAAGCCCGTTCCCGGTGCGGTTGTTTCGGATATTAACAGCACATTGGCATACGGTGCTAACATACCCGCCGCATTTGAGGTGGTATTAGGCAAGGCAAAGGCTAAGGGAAGACTTACTATAGATATACCCGAAATGGACGAAAACGGTAAATTCGACACTGCTTCCGTTGTATATCCTTTGGGCGGCGGAATGGACCTCAATTAAAAAGTTTAAAAAAGTCAAAATTTACTATTGACAAACGCCCTAAAGGGTGATATAATAACTCCCGCAGTCAGCGGACTGCGGTATCTGGGTGTGGCGCAGTTTGGTAGCGCGCTACCTTGGGGTGGTAGAGGCCGTGGGTTCAAGTCCCGCCACTCAGACCAAATAAAGTCCTTGATTTTCATCAAGGACTTTTTTGTTGCTTGTATATTTCAAAAGTATATCCTATTTGAGAATGGCTTCCATGGTCACCTTCTGCTCTTTAAATCCCATCGCCTTATAAAACGCAGCCGCAGGCTTATTAAGGGACCACACGTTAAGCGTTACGTTATAACAGTCTTCTTCTTTTGCAAGGGACAGCACGGCTTCACACAGTGCGCTTCCTATATGCTTGCCGCGGCAATTTTCATCCACGCAAATATCGTCGATGTAAAG
>JAZSIW010000041.1:0-9577 GCA_045534025.1 Eubacteriales bacterium
TTTTGCTGTTTTTAAACACGGGGTAAAAATCCGCCTCTAACAACGGACCCGAAAAGGTGCGCTTTTCTCTTATCATTTACGCCCCTCCCTCATACAGATACGGCATATCTACGGCGACTTCGTTTTCCGTTTGTGCTTCAAACTCAAAAACGCTGTTGTATAACGCCGTGCGCAAGTACGCCTTAGTGTGCGTTATCTTATAGTTTGCTTTTCGGAAACGGTGTATCACCGCCCGAACATGATCTCCGTTAAGCCTCTTATATATTTCGGTTACCAAAGATGCCGAAAGCTTATCACGCCCTATGCTTACATCGCTTTCCGGCGAAAGGTGTATAAGCTCTGTTATTATAAGGGCTATCTCTGACGCCAAAGCTTTATCCTGCGGCGGCATACTGCCAATCTCTATTTGTTCACGCACGGCCGCTAAGGTTTCTGCAAAGAACCCGACAGGACTCTGACAGTGACATGACCTTTCAGCGCGAGAATTATAATTATCCATACACGGTATCTCCTTTAAGTTTTTGCCGGCCCCCTGTATCGTTGATTTAATACTATACACTACAAGGCCGCAAATGAAGCGAAAAACCGCTTCACTACTTGACTTTTTGCCGCTACCGTGTTATAATTGGTTGTACGGTTAAGTGGCGGCAAAAAGTCGTCCATCACCTCGGGCTGTTCGGTGGTTTCGAACAGCCCTTATTTTTTTGCATTTCCGTGGGGCTCCCCCATAATTTTGCGCTCTATCCACAGCCCAAATCGGGGAAAGAACTTGCATATTATGTACTCTGCGGCGGTTACCAATATAAAAGGCACCGTGAAAAAGCAGAAATATATAAGTGCTACTGTCATTGCTTCCATACAAGCCTCCTTATGCAAGCTCTTCCAATAAATCGTGGCGTACCTTTACCTTCTTAAGCTCTTTTCTGAACTCTCGGGTATAGTTGGATGCTATGTTATACGGCACGCCGCGGTGTTCTGCCGCTTCTCTTACGGTCATTCCGCAAGCGATATCGCTTATAAGCAACGCTTGCAGGCGCGCCCGCTTTTCGGCGTTGTTTTCCTTTTTTGAGCTTCGCTTCTTCTTTTGAACCGTACCATACAAATCTCCGAGGACTTTTTTAATGGTCTCCTTAGATACCAGATACAGATCTGAAAGTATCTTTACCTGCTCTTCCGGGTCCTTGGCTTGACGGTAGCTTGTCCGTGCCCACTCTGCATCCACCTTTTCGCAGTCGCACCGTTCGCCCGGGTCAAGGTTGGCGCCGCAAAAATCGCATACTCTAAACATCTTCGCCCTCTCCTTCTTGTTTCTCTTGGTCACTTGCCCTACTTTCTTCGGTAAGCACTCTATACGCTTGTGCGCACAGCTCCGGTAAGCAGTTGCCGCTGCCTTCCGACTCAAAGGGACAGGTCCTGCACCCTTTGCCGATGTTAGAACAAGACTTAAGCCCTTCTATAACCTGCTGCTTTGTGTATACTTTCTCTCTCATAGTTGTATACCTTCCTTTCCTCGGCAGCTAAGTGCGCTTAGCCGTTCCTTTTTTTCTTCTAAATCTTCGGGGGCGCCTATATCTATTTGGTCGCCCTTGGTGTCAAGGAACTCATAAAGCTTAGAGCTACGAACAAACAAACGCCGTCCTATCCGTATCGTAGGGAAGTCCGCGCGGTTGAACAGGTTATACGCCGCCGCACGGGGGATCCCCATAGCTACAAGGCCGCGTGCATCAAGCATCCTGTCAAGCGTTGCCGTGCCCATTTGCTTCTTGAGGTCATTAACTTCTGAGCTAAGCCGTTTTATCATACCTTTAAGTTCTTCAAAGTCTTCCATGCTATGTCCTTCCTTTCCTCTTTTTCTTTCCATAACTGTGGTAACAGTTCCTTCAGCTCATCCCAAGTTACGGGCAAATCGCTATATGCACCTTTTTGCTTTCCGCACAGAATAACCGCGCCGAAGAAAACGGCACCGCATATCTTACAGCAAGCTTTAAGGTCATAAAACCAACTGTCACTACGGCTCAGCACTACAAGGTCTTCTGCCACGGTAGTTTCCTCTATATACCCGCCCACAAGCTTCTGTATCTCATCGGGCGTGTTTAATACCTTTGCTTGCCGCGGAGCTTTGCCCGGCTCAAGTATTGCTATGTTGATTCTGTCCATACCGCATCACCTCTTTTCCCGTTTTATAAGACACACCATCAGCGCGCCTAATATTAAGCCGTATGAAAGCTTGCTGATTTCTTTTAAGAAAACTAAATTTATAAGTCCCGTTATTAACCAAATTGCAATTAACGGCTTTTTCACCGCATCACCTCCAACAATTTGACATTTTTTCATCCTCGCGATATAATTAACCCAACCAACAAGTAAACACGGAGGATAAATTATGAAAGATTTAAAACCCTTTATGGGGCCTTGCGCAATCATCCAAAAAACTTGCGAAAATCAAACAGAGGCCGATATCGAAAACAAAATGGACCCTGTGTTGCAACAGCAGATATTAAACGACATTATCGAGCAGGAGAAAAACATTGAAAAGACTGCCAAAAATACAGAACAGGCTAACTCCTTAATGGAAGAGTTAAAAACTGCCACGGAAAAATCTTCCAAAGATATAGAAAACATCCAAAAGCAATTTCAAGCCGAAATCCAAGCCCGAAAAACTGCAGATGCGGAAAACCGCAGTTATGCAACAAAATGGAATATTATATCCGCTGCCATAGCATTGTTGTCTTTTGCTGTTGCAGTAGTTTCGTTAATTCTTCAGTTTGCGAATTAATACCGCTCAATGAAATAAAAAATGCTTTCTCCGTCTTGGTCATCAAGACGATATACATCATAAGCCTTTTCCTGTTTTGTTCTATGTATCCCGCAAAACGCTAACTGTGAATCAAGTCCACCGCGCAACGCTGCTATAAACCTTAGTTCAGCCCATTTCACTAACCGTCCCAATAGCCTATTTAATGTGATGCCCTTGTACTTCGTGTCGCTTTCCAATTCCAGCACAAGCGGCTCTCCTGCGCGCTTTTCATACCCCTGTATCGGCAAGCTCCGATATATTGCATCCATAATAGGCACGCCTTCGTTCATCAACACCCAAGCTCTGCTCATAAAGCCTTGCCAGGCAACACAATCGAAAACAGCATCGCTTTGTTCTGTGCGAATCGCCCGTAAAAGCAAGCCGGTGTAACATTCATAACAACAGCGCCCTTTGCTCAGCGGCCAAGCATTGTACCCCTCTCCGGTGTACTCTTTGCCGCATATTCGGCAAAGGCGTTTTTCTTTTTCTGACATCGGTACCCCCCTTTTGTGCGTTCAATGTCTTTGAACTTGTTTTGCAAAAAAATATGCAGATATATCTGTATAGGGAATATCGAGCGCCTCACAAGAAGCCTCTATCTCAGTTTGTGTCCAGGGGACCAAGCTGTTAAGCTTAAGAGACACAGAGCGCTCACTGCGCCCAACTGCAGCCGCAAAGGCTCTGTTCGTTCCGAATTTTTCTTTGATTCGACCCTTGAGTTTGTCGTAATTATAAAACATATTTCCACCTCCTTTGAAGTTCAATAACTTTGAACATTTTTACAATATCATGTTTTTTTGAGTTTGTCAATACTTAAAGTTCAAAAAAATTGAATTATTTTTCTTTTCCCTCTTGAACTTTTGTTCAAAATGCGTTATAATGCAAGCAAAGGAGCGGTATATACTATGAAAACTACTACTTCCGAGCGACTAAAACAACTGATGCACGAACGAGGATTAAAACAAACAGATATACTAAGGCTTGCAGAACCCCACTTTAAGAGTGCAGGCACAAAACTTAACAAAAATGACCTAAGCCAATATGTTTCGGGTAAAGTTACTCCCGGACAGTTCAAACTGTCTCTTTTGAGTTTGGCTCTTGATGTTCCGGAAGTTTGGCTTATGGGATATGATGTTCCAAAGACAAGATTATCAGAAGAAAGCTTTGGCATCATGCCGATAACCGTAAAAAATATCCCTCTCCTCGGTGAGATATCCTGCGGAGAGCCGGTGTTTGCTTCGGAGGAAAGACAATCCTATGTGGCAGCAGGCGTTAATGTAAAAGCAGACTTTTGCCTTAAAGCTAAAGGCGACAGTATGATAAACGCCCGTATTTATGACGGTGATATTGTATTTATAGAAAAATGCGATGTGGTAGAGAACGGTACAGTTGCCGCCGTAATCATCGGCGATGATGCTCTGCTTAAGCGTGTGTTTTTCTATCCGGACGACGGCAAGCTTGTACTTGTAGCCGAAAACACAAAATACCCGCCCTTGGTATATATGGGCGACGAGCTGAACGAAGTTAAAATATTAGGAAGGGCTATAGCCTTCCAAAGTGATGTTAGATAAGGTTGCGATTATATGGACCTCTTTATTACACTCCTTTTTGCGTTCGTGGGCTTTGCTTTCGTATTCTACTTGTTTTATATAATGCTAAAGGGAAGCGGTGCCACAGATACGAATGAAAGTGATAGTACAAAAAACACTCTCGGTTTAGATTGCTCATTTGACGGTAAAATACAAAATGAACACGACTATAACGGTGACAATTCTATGTCTCTTAATAATGTTTCAGATTTTACTGTTCGCGAAGATGACACTAAGGCTTTAACCGAAACTTATTGCAACCATATATCCGGCTACGAAGCAAAGATTCCAAAACACATATTAGATTTGCTTTGGTTTATAAACGGGGAGCGCAAGAATTGCAATGATTATAAAGAACCCTCTGCAATTGATGTAACGCTGAGCGTTGAATTGCCCTCGCAAGACTACATTCCTTGTGATATCGGTTATTATCCAAGTTATATCAACCTCTCCCCCACGGAAAAGGCTGTTTACCTAAATTGGCTATGCGATATAACGCAACCCATACCCATAGGCTATGTATTTATTTTTTATTACGGGTTAGAGCGTTGGTTATTTACCGATAGTTATAAAGATGCGGTAAAAGTTATCCTTACATTGCGAGAATTCCACAACAACCACTCTTTCCTATCCTATTCGGCGGATGCATTGCTGATTTCTTCAGTTTTGCGTCAAGAAAAAGAATTTCTTGATATTATACCCACCATCGCAAGGGGCAAAGATAAAAGTTTTAACATAGCAATTGCTGCATATTTTCAAAAAAAGCTTTCTCCTGAATTGATAACCGCCACCTGTTCATCTTGGGGATTTACTAACAGGAGATATATAAACGAACATAACAGGCTTTTTTTAGATATTATGCAGAATATCTTAGCGGAACAATATACGGCTCCGTATTTCCCACTAACCGACGATGATATTTCGGGAGCTACAGAAAATGTTTACACAGCTTTAGCAAACTATTCCTTGCGACACAGAATAGCTAATTTAAAAGATATCACTTCCAACCCAAAGCTTAAGGACGCTATATTTAAACTGTTAGTTGAAACTCACGAGCGTGTCAAAGGTGAATTGTACGAAATGCGAACAGGGAAGCCTTTTATTAGAAAAAAGGTAATAGACACAGATATAGTCAACGAAACAGACTCTTCTTCGTTTGAAGAGATGCCGGACTATGACATTGAAACTGGTGTGCAAATAGAAAACGAAAGCGAATTTTTGCAAAACACCGATATGACAAAATTGTTCAATTCTCCTTTCAAAATACAACCGGGGGTTCTACCACCAATACCATGGTATAATGTGTTAAACAAATATGAATATGTTTTTTTCAGCAGGCTAAAAAACGAATTGGTATCGGCAAACATAAAAGGTGAATGCATATTAACCCGCCTTTCGTATGGAACTTTTAATGTCAATTCAGACGGTTGCTATGTTGGTAAGGTTCGTTTGCGCCCGGTTTGCATTAACAGAGAATATCCCGTGCTCATAGCCGATAACGACAAAGCTATACGAATATTTAAGACAAGAAGAAAAGCCGATAACTACTGCAAACTTTTATCACAAGCAACGGTTGAATGCAGAAAGACCGGCAATAAAAAATTTGCAGTGCTTATCCCGGGAGAAAGTAAAGCTTTGCGCTTGTTTTCAACGGACGATGAGGCTAACGACTATAAAGACAAGTTACAGCAGGCATACATATATGACTCCACCGAAAACGAAGAGTTTTATATTCAATATTTTCGTTCTGAGTTTAATTGCAAAGATATTTATGTCAAAAACCTTGAAGCCATATTAGCACTGTTACCCTATTGGGTAAAACGCATCAAAAAGCATGACAATATCAAATTATATTAAAGCTATAAAGCGTCGTTAAGACGCACTGCGATAAAAAGAAAAGCCCTACGGTGCGGCAACACCGTAGGGCAAGGACCACAAAAGCATCGAGAAACACTTAGGGGGTCGTGTGTCTATTATACGCTACCTCCTTCTAAAAGTCAACAGTTTTAAGGAGGTTATTATGGCAAAAAGAGCAGCGCAGGGCGCAGGCAGCATCCGCCAACGCTCGGACGGAACCTGGGAAGCACGGTACACCGTAGGGCGTGATCCGGGAACAGGCAAGCAAGTACAGCGGTCCATATACGGCAAAACGCAAGCGGAGGTACGCAAGAAGCTTGCCAAGGTAAGCACCGAGCTGGATGAAGGGATATACAAAGATCCTTGTGACATCACGGTAGGCGAATGGCTTGACATTTGGCTTGCCGAATACAACAACAGCATTAAGCCTTACACCCGAAGAGCCTACGAAATAAACATACGCGTACACCTCAAGCCCGGGCTTGGAAAAGTAAAGCTAACGGCTTTGACGGTTCCGATGGTGCAGAGGTTTTATAATCAAAAATTAGATGCCCTCTCCCCTAAGTCCATAAAAAATCTAAATGGCATACTGCATAGCGCGCTAAAGCAGGCGGTCGCCATTGGGTATATACGCACTAACCCTGCAGACAATGTTAGCTTGCCTAAAGCACCTAAGGCGGAGATAAAGCCTTTAGACAGCAAGCAAATAAAAGAGTTCTTGCATGCAATAAAGGGGCATAAATACGAACGGTTATACATTGTAGCCTTGTTCACCGGTATGAGGGAAGGGGAACTGTTGGGGCTTACCTGGGACTGCGTAGACTTTGAAAAAGGGCAAATCTTAGTTAAGCATCAATTGCAGAAGCGTGGAACCACCCGTTACTTTGCACCGCTTAAGAACAACAAGACCCGAACCATAACACCTGCGGCGTTGGTGATGCAGGCGCTTGCAGAAGAAAAGCGCAAGCAAATCATAGAAAAGACCGTTGCCGCCGAGCTATGGGAACCTATAGATGTAGACAACCTTGTTTTTACAAACGAGTTCGGGAAATATTTGGTTGCACTAACGGTATATAAAAATTACAAAAGGATTATGAAAGACCTTGGGTTATCAGACAAACGACTGCACGACCTTCGGCACAGTTACGCCGTAGCTGCGTTGATTGCCGGCGACGATATTAAAACCGTGCAGGAAAACATGGGGCACCACTCTGCAGCCTTTACGCTTGATGTATACGGTCATGTTACCGAAGAGATGAAACAGGAAAGCGCAAAGCGTATGGATTCGTTTATCTCCAATTTGTATGGATAAAAAACAGCCTTGCTTAGAAAAGTAGTTATCTTTTTCATTACAAAAGTAATTACTTTCCTCGGCAAGGCTTTTTTATTGTTTTTTTCGTAAAGGGTAGAATAAAGGGTAAACAGTAACAGACAAAAGAAGAAAACCGCTTAAACACTAATGTTTTAAGCGGTTTTCTTGGCGGAGAAGGAGGGATTTGAACCCTCGCGCCGCGTGAACGACCTACACCCTTAGCAGGGGCGCCTCTTCACCACTTGAGTACTTCTCCATGGTCAAGTTAATAACTTGAATATTCTTTTTGCCGCCCACGGGTTTAAGAAAGGTGGCGGAGAGAGTGGGATTCGAACCCACGGCTCGCAAAACGAGTCACCGGTTTTCAAGACCGGCTCCTTAAACCGCTCGGACATCTCTCCGTGAACTGCAAGGATTATAATACCACAGCTTTTACTGCTTGTCAAGATGTTTTTATTAAGTTTTGTTTTTTTATTGCCATTATTTTTGCAATTATTGTTACTTTTAGCCATTGACTTTTAATGTGCAAAGTGCTAAATTACACCTTGTGGCTTTTGTGCCTTTTATACAAAAAATGAGGAGTTGATATATATGCAAACACTGCTTAGTCTGTCCATTGCGCTTTTTGCAGGGCTTATGCTTTCCCGTGCGGCAAAGATTTTTAAGTTGCCTGCGGTTACTGCATATTTGGTAGCCGGTATTTTGGTAGGTCCTTATCTTTTGGGTGCTTTTGACATTAAGGGCTTAGGCTTTGTTAGCATGGAGGACGTAGAGTCTTATTCCCTGCTTTGTGATATTGCCTTGGGCTTTATTGCTTTTTCCATAGGTAACGAGTTTCGCCTTTCCCAGCTTAAATCTACGGGCAAGCAGGCTACTGTAATAGGTATAGCACAGGCGGTTGTTACCACCCTTTTGGTGGATGCGGTACTTATCGGGCTTCATTTTGCAATGCCAGACAAGTTGCCTCTTTCCGCCGCTATAGTTTTAGGGGCTATCGCTTCCGCAACGGCACCTGCGGCAACACTGATGGTTGTCAGACAGTACAAAGCCAAGGGTAAGCTTACAGACATCCTTTTGCCCGTCGTTGCGTTGGATGACGCTGTCGGTCTTATGTTGTTTGCCATATCCTTTGGTATTGCCAAAGCTTCCATAAGCGGCAAGGTAGACGTTACCTCCCTTTTGGTAGAGCCTATACTTGAGGTTGTTCTTTCCCTGCTTTTGGGTCTTGTTATGGGCTGTTTCTTCACCTTTATCGAGCGTTTCTTCCATTCTCGCTCCAAGCGTCTTTCTGTATCCGTGACCTTTGTATTGTTCACCGTCGGTCTTTCCATGATGCAGTTTGAAATAGGCGGCGTACATATAGCCTTCTCTTCCCTGCTTGTTTGTATGATGCTGGGTACAATGTTCTGCAACCTGTGCGATTTTTCCGAAGAGCTTATGGACCGTGTAGAGCGTTGGACCGCACCCCTTTACGTGCTGTTCTTTGTACTTAGCGGTGCAGAGCTGGAGCTTTCCGTATTCACAGACGTGGCAATAGTTGCTATAGGCTTGGTATTCATTCTCAGCCGTTCCGTGGGCAAGTATTTCGGTGCGTTCTTCAGTGCAAAGGCTGTAAATTGCGACGAAAGCATTGTTAAGAACCTTGGTATAACCCTTTTGCCGCAGGCAGGGGTTGCACTCGGTATGGCAATGAAGGCAAGTGCCTTAGGTGCAGAAGGTGAGATAATTGCTAACATAACCTTGTTTGCTGTGCTTATATACGAGCTTGTAGGACCTGCCATGACCAAAAATGCACTTATGCGTGCAGGCGATATTAAGCCTGAGGGCAAAACCAGCGCAAGGAAACAAGACGGTCAGCCTGTCTAAAAATTTACGGGATGTAAAAACTGTGTTTTTACATCCCTCAGACTGTCGAAAAAGTCCAGTTTATACTGGGCTTTTTTGCGTAAATGTGGTATAATGGATGCGGGTGATGAAAATGTTAGAAGAAAAGAGAAATAACAACCATAGAAACGATGGTGA
>JAZSIW010000012.1:0-14041 GCA_045534025.1 Eubacteriales bacterium
TGGTGAAGGCACATTCACATACGCTGACGGCGTGCTTACCGATGAATTAGGTGATACCCTGCCTTATAGATTTGCCGGTTCCAGCTGGAACCTTACTTTTGTCCAAGACGCCAATGAGTTGAGATTTACACGATAAAAGTACATTCAAGTTTGTAGAAACGGCAGAACAATCTGCCGCTTTTGCCAAAGCAGGAGGAAGTTTATGAGCAAAAATTGTCCCGTATGCGGAAACAAAAGCAATGACAGCGTTAAATTTTGCATGAGTTGCGGATTTAGTTTTCCCAAAGAGGAAGACGACAATGCAACAGTTGCGGTAAATATGGGCAGCAACACTGCGCAAGCACAAATGCCGCAGAACGTATCCGCACAACCACAATGGCAGCCTCCTCAGGGTGCACCTGTACAGAATCAATGGCAGGCTCCTCAGGGCGCACCCGTACAGAATCAATGGCAGGTTCCTCAGGGCGCACCTGCACAGAATCAATGGCAGGCTCCTCAGGGCGCACCCGCACAGAATCAATGGCAGGCGCCTCAAGAAGCACCAAAACAGGCACTTGGTATGGGATGGTTTAAGTTTTTAATCTATTTCGCACTGTTTGCCGGCGCAATTTTAAATTTCGCATCCGGCATTAATATGCTCACCGGCAACATTTACGGTGCAGATGCAAAAGAGATTTACAATTTTTACGGTGACGGATTAAAGACCTTGGATGTTGTTGTTGGTATTTTATGCATAGCAGTAGCGGGCTTCGGCGTATTTACAAGATTTCGCCTTTCCGGTTTTTACAAAAACGCTATCATAGTATTGATAGTTTTTTACTCGGCTGTTACTGTTGTAAATCTTATTTATATCATAGGCATATACGCTGTTTTACCCGATTTTGTCACTAGACAAGTTGACGTTACCAGTTATTCAACCCAAATAGGCACTTCTATTGGTATGGGCGTGGCGAATTATATGTATTTCAACAAAAGAAAAGAACTTTTTGTTAACTGAGCCCTGTCATATTCACTTCGTTCAAAACGAAAAATCCACTTCAGTACGAAGTGGATTTTTCGTTTTTTCCCCGTTGCCCACGCAAAGAGCAACGTAGTATTGAATTAATCAAGTTCTTTAAGACCTGTATAAAGCTCGTAATACCTGCCCTTTTGTGCAAGTAGGTCGTCGTGGTCGCCGCGCTCTATTATTTCGCCTTTTTCCAAAACCATTATGGCGTTGGAGTTGCGAACGGTAGAAAGACGAAGGGCAATAACAAAAGTGGTTCTGTCCTCCATCAATGCGTCCATGCCGCGCTCTATGTGGCGCTCGGTGCGGGTGTCTACGGAGCTGGTTGCCTCGTCAAGAACAAGGATAGGAGCTTTGCTAAGCGCCGCACGGGCTATGTTAAGCAGCTGACGCTGACCTTGAGACAGGTTTGCGCCGTCGCCCTCTATCATAGTGTCGTAGCCCTTGGAAAGTCTTCTTATGAAGCTGTGGGCGTATGCGGTCTTTGCCGCCTGCTCTACCTCTTCATCGGTAGCATCAAGCCTGCCGTAGCGTATATTCTCTCGCACGGTGCCTGTAAACAAGTGGGTGTCCTGCAATACCATCGCTATGTTCTTTCTAAGGACATCTTTTTCTATATCCTTAATGTCAACGCCGTCTATTGTTATTGTACCCTCGTTAATATCGTAAAAACGGTTAAGCAGGTTTGTTATGGTAGTCTTACCTGCACCGGTAGAGCCGACAAATGCTATCTTCTGGCCGGGCTTTGCGTAAAGGGATATGTTCTTAAGCACAGTTTTTTCTTCGGTGTAACCAAAGGAAACATTATCCAGTATTACGTGTCCCTTAATGCCTTCTTCTGCGAAATCCTCAGCATTTTCCGCGTCTGCAGGTTCTTCGGGCAGGTCCATAATTCTGAACACGCGCTCTGCACCTGCAAGAGCTGAAAAGATGTTTGCCATTTGCATGGATATCTCGTTGATGGGACGGGCGAATTGGTTTGCATACTGAACGAAAACGGTAAGCTCGCCTATGGTAAGCGCAAGCATCGAAGCGGTAGCTATATCACCTGTTACGGTAAGGAAGCACAGTATGCCGCCCACACCTGCGGTTATGGCATAGCTTAGCTTGCTTATATTGCCCATTACGGGACCCATAATGCCGCCGTAAAACATTGCGTTGGTTTGCTTTTCTTTAAGGTCGTTGTTAAGCAGCTCAAACTCCTCTATACACTCATCCTCGTGGTTGAACACCTTTATAACTTTTTGACCCGCCACGGACTCCTCTATATAACCGTTAACTGAGCCAAGTGCCGCTTGCTGTGCGGAGTAATACTTACTGCTGTGCTTTGCTATCTTTCCGCCGCCGAAGGTGAATACGGGAATAAACACAACGGTTATAAGAGTAAGCAAGGGGTTGAGATACAGCATAAGACAAAGTGTGCCGATAAGGGTTACCGCACCCGAAACAAGGCTTACCGCTGTGGAGTCGAACATCATACCAATGTTATCCACGTCGTTGGTAAAGCGGCTCATAGTCTCACCCGTGGTAGTGGTATCGTGATACTTAAGTGGCAAAGACTGCACCTTGTCAAACAGCTCGTTTCTTATGCGCTGTACAGCGCCTTGAGAAATGCCGATAAGCAATTTCTGCTGAATGTATGTGCAAACTATTGCAATAAGATACATAATGCCAAGGATTACAAGTGCCGTTACCACATAAGCTATTGTTTCCGAAATATTGTCCTTGCTTATAAGCATTTTTACAACGGGTTTGAAGGTTCCTACAAGAGAATTTATAAGCTTATCCGCAAAATTGCTGTTACCTGTTGCATCACCTGCCACCTTATCCAAAATAGGCGCAAGCATATAAGAGCCGATAAGATTTGTAACCGTGGTGGTAATAAGGCACATAAACACAAATACAAATCTAAGCTTGTATGCGGAAAGGTATTTAAGCAAGCGCTTTATGGTACCCATGGAGCTTTTGGGCTTACCCGTGGGTCTGCCTCTGCCGGGGCCGGGGCCGCCCGGACCTTTTTTACCGGAAACGGAACCAAAGCTATAGCGCTTTTTAAGTTCTTCTAAATTGCGCACCATAACTATTTATCCCCCTTTCCGTCGGTTTGGGAATGATAAATCTCACTGTACTCTTCATTGTTTTTAAGTAACTCCTCATGAGTACCCACGCCTGTTATTCTGCCGTCATTCATTACTACTATCATATCCGCACCCATAACGGAGCTGATACGCTGAGCGATTATAAGCTTTGTGGAGCCGCAAAGGTCTGTTTTAAACGCCTGTCTTATTTTAGCCTCTGTCGCGGTGTCTACGGCACTTGTGGAGTCATCAAGTATTAAAATCTTAGGCTTTTTAAGAAGTGCACGGGCAATACAAAGTCTTTGCTTCTGACCGCCCGATACATTAAGACCGCCTTGAACAAGGTCGCTCTTGTAGCCACCTTCCATCTCGGAAATAAAGCCGTCTGCCTGTGCATAGCTTGCGGCGGCACGTAGTTCCTCATCGGTAGCGTCCCCGTCGCCCCAACGGAGGTTATCCTCCACAGAGCCCGAGAACAGCACGTTCTTTTGCAATACCATACCTATACCGTCTCGCAGACTTACAAGGCCGTATTCCTTTACATTAACGCCGTCGATATACACCGCACCTTCATCAACGTCGTAAAGACGTGGTATAAGGGATACCAATGTGGTCTTGCCGCAACCGGTAGAGCCTATTATGCCCACGGTTGCGCCTGCAGGGATATCGAGGCTTATGTTATCCAAAACCTTATCGGGGCTGTCCTTGTAGTATCTGAACGAAACGTTTTCAAAACGAATGCCGCCTTCCTTTACCGCAAGGTCTTTTTCTATGCCCACGCCGTCTTTAATATCCGGCTCTTCGTCAAGCACCTCGGCAACACGCTTTGCGGATGCCATAGCACGGGAAGACACGATAAACAGCATGGTTATCATCATAAGAGACATAAGAATTTGGTTTATATAGGTAAGGAACGCTGAAAGCTCGCCACGGCTCATATCGCCGCCTATTACCTGATTACCGCCAAGCCATAGAACGGTTATGATGGTGCCGTTAAGTATCAGCATCATGAGAGGATGCATAAGTATCATAATGTTAAAAGCTGAAAGTCCTGCCGATTTAAGCTGAGCATTAGCGGCATAGAACTTTTGCTTTTCCGTATCTTCTCTTACAAAAGATTTGACAACACGTACATTGGTAAGGTTTTCCTGCACCGTGGTGTTAAGATTGTCTATCCTTCCCTGCATTTTGGAAAAACGGGGAAAACCTGCACGGATAACAAAGAAAATAATACACAAAACAAGCGGTATGGAAATAATAAGCACGCTTGCAAGCTTGGGGTTGGTTATTGCCGCCATTATGGTTGCACCTATTATCATGCCCGGAGAACGCAAGCACATTCTAAGCAACATATTAACAAAGGTCTGCAACTGAGTTATATCGTTGGTAAGCCTTGTTACAAGCGAACCTGTGCGGAATTTATCTATGTTGGCGAAAGAAAAGCTTTGTATCTTCTTATAAGCATCCATACGCAAATCGGAAGCAAAACCAACGGATGCCCTTGCCCCGAAATACGCACCGCCCACGCCGCCGATTAGCATAAGAACGGCGGTTACACCCATAAGGCCTGCCATGGTGGCAATATATGCGGTACTGCTGCCGGCGGCAATATCGTCGCCTGTTTTACCGTCTATTATTCTTTGCAAAAGCTTGGGCAGTATAACTTCGCCCACAACCTCTAATATCATACAAAGCGGACCCAGGATAAACGCCCATTTGTACGGTTTTACGTACTTCATCCATCTTTTCAAAAGCCACTTTCCTCCTTTGTAACATTTTTCATATTTTCCTGCATTTTTTCAAAGGCGGCACAAAGCACCTTTAAAAGTTCATCATCAAAATCTGCAAACAACATCTTATCCAAGCTGTCAAAATACATACAAGATTCATCAACCAAGTGCTGTGCCTTTTCAGTGGGCGTAATGTGATTAACACGGCTGTCATCAACAGAGGGCGTGCGCACTATATACCCCGTTTCTTCCAGCTTATTAAGCATAACCGTTATAGCCGCAGGGCTCACATCCATAGCCTCCGCTATTTGCTTTTGGGACACATCGCCGCCTTTTTTGCAGATATACATAAGCATACGGTGCTGTCCTCTATGCATCCCGTATTTGCTTGCAACGTGGGAAAATGCCTCCCTATGCAACTTATTGGCCCGCATAAACTGCCGTACCGTCTGTTTTAAAAGTGCATAGCTTTCATCCTTGTTTGTCACCGCTTTACCCCCTTTACAATAGTTAACACTTTAACAATTAACACGTTAATTATAAACCCGCACTAAAAAAAAGTCAACACGTCAAGACGCAAAAACAAAGGGGCGAATGTAGAATTTGCTACATCCGCCCACAGACTATTTGTATACTTTTACCAAGCAAAACTATTCATCATCGTCCGCATCATCGTCGTCTTCGTAATAGTAAACCTTCTTGCGACGCTTTTCTGCCTTACGCTTTAAACGCGCACTTCTGCGTTTTTCCAGCTTTTCTTTTTGTAAACGGCGTTTTTCTCTTTCCTCAAGCTCCAAGGGAGACTCGACCACAATGCCCTTTTTATGCAAACGTGCACCTGCGCCCTCTTTGATAAGGGTGTAGACAACAGCGGCAAGGGGTATAAAGAAGATAATGCCGAAAAGCCCCATCATCTCGCCGCCCAGCAAAGCAGCAAACAAGGTCCATATTGCGGGCAGACCAACGGAGCCGCCAACCACGTGGGGGTAAATGAACTGCCCTTCCAATTGTTGCACAACCATAAACGCTGCCAAGAACACCAACGCCTTTACGGGATTTGTCATTAAAATAAGCAAGGTGCCGATAGCACAGGAGGACAATGCACCAACATAAGGAATAAGCGCCAAAATCCCGGTGAGAACACAAATTATACCTGCATAGGGCAACCTGAACAGAAGCATTGCACCGTAGAGTATAACAGCAAGCAAAAGCGCATCCAAGCACTGGCTGGAGATGAAGCTTGTAAAAGTTTTATGAAACAGACTGCCTACATAGCATGCCTTGTCCGCAAACTTTTTGGGGGTATAGGCATAAACAAGCTTGCGTGCCTGAATATTAAGCTTCTTCTTACCCGATATCATGTACACAGAAAAAACTATGCAGGAAAAAGTTGTAATAACGATGCTTACCGTAGTACCCGCAGCGCTTATAACGGTATTGACCATTTCCGTCGAATTAATTTTTATGTAACCCGACAAAAGGTCAACCGCTTTATCCACAGAAAACTCGTTTATAAAATTTTCAACCCCCTGCAACTGTATGCCGTATTTTGCAAGAAAATCCTTAATTTTAGGATAATTTTCTTTGGCGGCGACAGCAATATCTTCGGCAGACTTTGTAATATCCGGCACCAAGTATTTGATAAACAGTATTACTATCCCTGTCAGTGAGGCGATGGAGAACAAAAGCCCAAGATATGTATTAAGCGTGTGTCTGGATTTAATATGCAACTTACGTTGCACCCACGCAAAAAACTTTTCAAAACCGCGTATTGGAATATTTATAATAAACGCCATACAAGCACCGATAAAAAGCGGAGTTATATAGCTTACCAAAGAGCCGATAATGCTTATAACCGTCCTAAAATTCCACAGCGCAACAAACAACGTAACTGAGGACAACGCGATAATCAGTTGTTGTTTAAACGTCAATCTGTTTTGGTTTTCCATCATGTTTTATGTTCCTTTCTTTAGGATTGTTCCATTATATCACTTAAAGGCGATTTTGGCAATAGTTTTGTATTGCATTATTTTTTTGTTTTTAGTGTAAAATATATTTATTTTTGTAAAAAACTATGTTATAATGGAAGTGGTAACTTTAAGGAGGTGGCTGTTTTGGCGATAAGAGGACTTTGGGAAGGCTGGGAGGTCTTGGAGCAAATAGGCTCCGGAGGCTTCAGCAAGGTTTATAAAATACGCAAGATAGATGATGACGAGGACTATTTCTCCGCCCTTAAGGTAGTTTCCATTCCTAATTCCGAAGAGGAGTATAACCAATACAGATACGAGGGCTATGACGACGAAAGCATAACAAATATATTTAAACAGATGACCGACAGGCTGGTGTCGGAGTTTAAGCTTATGCGTAAATTCAGGGGCAACTCCAACATTGTAAGCTACGAGGACCACAAGATTGTGCCCAAAACCGATATGCCCGGTTGCGATATACTTATACGTATGGAGCTGTGCACGCCCCTGCCCCAATATTACAGTCAGCAAAGCTTTGGAGAAAAGGATATAATAAAGCTTGCCACGGATATATGCACCGCCCTTGAAGTTTGCGAAAAGTTTAATATTGTCCACCGCGACATTAAGCCACAAAACATTTTTGTGGGCGAGCTTGGTGACTTTAAGCTGGGTGACTTTGGCATTGCACGTGTAATGGACCACGCCACCCGTGCTACCCGTGTAGGCACCCATTCATATATCTCTCCCGAAGTGTATAACGGTACACCCAGCGATAACAGGGGGGATATTTATTGCCTTGGTATGGTGCTGTATTGGTTGCTTAACGAAAGGCGTTTGCCCTTTGTTCCGCTTCCGCCTGCAATGCCCACACCTGAAGATACGGAAATGGCAAATATGCGTCGCCTTGGCGGTGAGCCTTTGCCCCCGCCCAAGAACGGCTCCCCCGCCCTTAAAGCGGCGGTTATGAAGGCACTGTCCTTTAACCCCGAGGCACGCTTTGCCTCCGCCGCACAGTTTAAAGCGGCACTTACCGCAAAAGCACCCGTAATAACGGGTGACAAAACGGTGGCGATAAACAGAAGAGCTGCTGATCCCAATGATACGGTTTTGGTAAATAAGGGAATACAAAAAACGATACAACCCCAAAACCCGAAAGCGCCCAAGCAAAAAAAGAGCAAGGCGTGGATAGTTGCTTTGATTTTGGCATTTGTACTTATCGGCAGCGGCATTGCCGTAGTTTTTAGCTTGCTTGGCAATGAAGAGACGCCCATTGAGGAACCAACCGAGGTTATACAGACAAACAGCGAAGCCGAAGACGTTACGGACGACGGAGCGACAAACTCGTTGCCTCCCATAGTTTCTATGCCGGAGTCCGAGGGCGCAGATGACAGCAGCGCTATTGCTCCGCCTGTGGAAGAGCCGCAGGTAAATGTAGGTGACTACATTACCTTCGGCAGCTACGAGCAGGATAATAATACCGGAAACGGCAAGGAAGCCATAGAGTGGCTTGTGCTTGACGTTAAAGACGGCAAAGCCTTGGTAATAAGCAAGTACGCCCTTGACTGTCAGCCCTACTACCCCACTAAGTCCGATACGACATGGGAGGAGTGCACGCTTCGTCAATGGCTAAACGATGACTTTTTTAATGCCGCTTTTTCCCAAGCGGAAAAAACAAAAATCTCCACCACAACCGTTAAGGCTGCGGATAACACGAAATACGGCACGGAGGCAGGTAACGATACTCAAGATAAAGTTTTCATTCTAAGCGTAAAAGAGGCAGAGGCTTATTTTACCACCCGTGATGAAAGGAAATGCTTCCCTACCGAATATGCAAAAGCCAAGGGAGCTTTTACCTCTTCCGGTGAGACCACCTACGGCCTTTGCTGGTGGTGGTTGCGCACCCCCGGACGTAATCAGCGTGACGCAACACGTGTAACCGCCGACGGCGTTGTGTGCGACGACGCACAAGGTGTAAACGATCCCATTAACGCTATCCGTCCCGTTTTGTGGATAAGTGTTACAGAAGACGACGGGGAAAACAATAAAAACCAAAACGCTCTCAGCTCTGTTAATGCGGGTGACTATATCACCTTCGGCAGCTACGAGCAGGATAATAATACCGGAAACGGCAAGGAGGAAATAGAGTGGCTGGTGCTGGACGTAAAGGACGGCAGAGCCTTGGTAATAAGCAAATACGCCCTTGAATGTCAGCCGTACAATACAAGCGGAACAAGCGTAACCTGGGAGACCTGTACGCTGCGCACATGGCTAAACGGAAGCTTTTACAATACAGCCTTCGGCATAGAAGAAAAATCCAAAATCCCCACGGTGACGGTAGTGAACGACGACAACCCGAGATACGATACAGAGGGCGGAAACAACACCTCCGATAAGGTTTTTCTTTTGAGTATAGATGAAGCGAATACATACTTTTCGTCGGACAGCGCAAGAGAATGCGAGCCTACAGCCTATGCAAAGGCACAAGGTGCACATATCTCTGCAAGCAGCAGTTACTATGGTAATTGCTGGTGGTGGCTGCGCTCTCCCGGCGACGATCGGAGCTACGCTGCGAGCGTGGACCACGACGGCGGCGTCGGCGACTTCGGCGACTACGTAGGTGACAGCTACTTCTCCGTTCGTCCCGCTTTGTGGATAGAGCTTTAATTTTAAGCTTTCTTTGGAGGAATTAAATGAAACGTATTATAACGGTATTTATTTGTTTACTTATTTGCGTTTCCGCCGTTTCTTGCGGTGGCAGTGATGAAAAAACGACCGCCTCTGCCGACCTAAAAAATGCGCAGGTGGGCGAATACGTAAGCTTTGGCAACTACTTTTTGGAAGAAATTGAAGAGGACGACGATAGCTCTGTAGCGGAAAAGGACCTTAAAAAGCCAATAGAGTGGCTTGTGCTTGACAAACAGGACGGGATGATACTTGTTATAAGCAGGTATGCAATTGACTGTCAGCCCTACAACTCAAGCTATATGGACGTATGCTGGGAGGACAGCACGCTGCGCACTTGGCTTAACGGCACTTTTTTAAAGTCAGCGTTTAACAAGACACAGCAAAACAAAATAGTGTCCACCACGGTAAATGCCGAAGGTAATGCTGAGTACAAAACCGAAGCAGGAAACGATACAAAGGATAAGATTTTTATACTCAGCGCAGAAGAGGTGGCTAAGTATTTGTCCGACGACAGACTTTGCCGGTCGACTGATTACGCCAAAGCGTTAGGTGCGGGCGGTGAAAGGGGCGGCGACAACTGCGGTTGGTGGTTACGCAATCCCGGATATAACAACGGTCGTGCCATGGACGTGGACAAGGACGGCAGTATTGACAGCTACGGCAATTTTGTGGTTTACAGCTATAACGGAGTGCGTCCCGCAATGTGGATTAAGGTTTAAACAAAAATATATAAGAATTAAATTGTCCCATAAAGGGCGGTAGCCAAGGCTGTGTTACCGCCCTTTAATTTTGTGTTGACATATCCTGTGCGTAGTGATATAATGTTATCGTATGAAAGCTTCGGGGCAGGGTGCAATTCCCTACTGGCGGTACAGTCCGCTAACACAGGTCTTTTGGCTTGTGCCGATTCGGTGGAATTCCGAAACCAACGGTTACAGTCCGGATGGAAGAAGCGCAGGACATATATTGCCGCTTTGCGGCGTATTTTTCCGCATCCCCAAAGGCTTTTTTCAGCCTTTTGGGGCTATTTTATTTTCCGGGAGGATTTGTTTATGCAAAAAACAAGGATTAATCAAGACGTCAAAAATCTTACCGCCGCCGCCGTATTTACCGCTTTGGCCTTTGGTGTAACTGCGCTTTGCAACGTGTTTCCCATTAACTTTATCCCGGCTACACCCTGGTTGTCTTTTGACGGAAAGGACGTTGTTATTGCCCTTTGCGGTTTTATTTTAGGACCTATATATGCGCTTGGCGTTAGCCTTGCCACTGCTTTATTAGAGCTTCCCATAAGCAAAACTGATTTTATAGGCATGGTTATGAATTTTTTGTCCAGCGCAATGTTTTCTTGCAGTTGCGCCCTTATTTATAAAGCTACAAAAAATATCAAAGGTGCAATTTTGGGGCTTGGGGCTGCTGTTGTGCTTACCACCTTTTTTATGCTTGGATGGAATTATGTAATTTCTCCCCTTTATATGAAGATCCCCCGTGAACAGATCATACCTCTGCTTATCCCTGCATTTTTGCCCTTTAACCTTATCAAATACGGCATCAACGCCGCTATATGTCTGCTTGTTTACAAGCCTGTGGTTAACGCACTGAGACAAGGGGGATTTTTGCCTAAAGCAAACCGCGAAAAGTTCGCTCTAAAGTCCACGGTGCCTGCTCTTTGCGTCGGCATTTCCGCTTTAGCGGTTTGCATCTTCGCCGCGCTGTATTTCAGCGGCAAAATATAAGGCGTGTATATTAAAGCTTATATGACAATACTATTTTAAGGGGTATTATATGGTAAACAGAGTTATTATACAAAGCAAAACCTACCCCAAAAAGACTTTTCTTTTTTGGGCAGGCGGCATAAGCTTAATGCTTTTTGTGGTGCTTATTATTTTCCCGTCGCTGTTTACGGAGATAAGCGACCTTGCAACAAACTCGCAAATATACAAGGACATTGTGGAAAAATACGAGACGGGCGTTAGCCTGTTGCCGGAAGAGGAAAATATACTTGACAACTACAACTCCGCCGCAAGTTATGCCTGGAGCTATGTTGCAAAAGGCCTTACTCAAGACGTAGCAAGAGCTTTGCTTATAGGCGTTGGCTTCTTTCTTGTTGGTCTTATAGCATGGGCGCTTATAAGCCGAATGACGGTTACGGTAACAAAAAAGCAGGTGATGGGGCGTTCTCTTTTCGGCAAGAAAACAGAGGTACCTATTGATGCCATAAGCGCTTTCGGCACCAACAACTACAAGGGCATATACATCGCCTCCGCTTCCAACAAGATGAACTTTTTGCTTATTGAAAACCGAGACGAGGTGCTGGATAATATACGCAAGCTTACCAACGCAAGACATGACAAAAAGCATTACAGCTCTGCCGAGGAAATTAGAGAATACAAAGCGCTTTTGGACGAGGGCTTGATAACGGAAGAAGAGTACAATAAAAAGAAAAACCAGTTACTGGGTAGATAACTGTAAAAAACAGTTCCATAAAAAAGGCTATTGCCTTTCACAATCAGCTTTTTCTATGCGCTATAAGAAGGCGAAGCTTTATTAAAACAACGGCAGGTCAATCCCTGCCGTTGTTTCAGACCACTGACAAAGGCACAGAACACGAAAAAGTTAAAAAATTACCAAACTGAAAGAAGAAACTTCGGGGACAAACACCCCGAAGTTTCTGCACTTATTTGTATTTTTCCGTTCAAAACGAACCTCGGCTCCCAGTACCTTTGTACAGATCTCGCCTCGGTTCGTCTTGTCTGCACTCTTTCTCAGCGGTCTGCCAAGCTGATGACAAGGTTTGTCATCAGCTTGAAACAACGGCAGGTCAATCCCTGCCGTTGTTTGTTTATGAGCTGCAAAAAAGATATTTTCGAAAGTTTTACTAACGAATTCGAACTCCTTCAGTTTTTAGCGAAATCACGCTTCCGATCACTGTGTAATAATTTACTTCGTAAATGTGAAATTTGATACCGTCGCATCAAATGAAATTAATGCGGACTTAGAGTCTTTGGTAATATCTGTTTTTCAATATCAATCAACCGACGGTTGTAATATTATATCTGTTTTGTTGCTTGTGTTTTGCGGCTTTTCGTATTATACTGTTAGCAAGAAGCAACAAGGAGAGAAAGTATGGCAAACAATTCCAATAATATCGGCGAAACAATTCGCGCTAACCGTGTAAGGCTTGGATATACTCAAGAAGCGCTAGCCAACGAATTGCATATCTCATCGCAGGCTATTTCAAAATGGGAAAAAGGCTTGAATATGCCTGACATAAATCTTTTGATACCGTTGGCCAAGGCTTTGAACATCGGCGTAGACCAACTCCTCGGCGGCGACAGATACGGCGAGCTGAACGAAGCTTTTCAAAAATCCCTTAAGCTTGGTGACAAAATCACTTTGATAGTGTGTGAGGATGCCCTTGCGGAATTCCCCGATGACCAAACCTTTCTTTACCGTCGGGCGTGCACCCAATTGTTTCTTGCAAAAAAGGAAAACGGGCGCAAACTATACCTTAATCGGGCAATAGCCGATTTTGAGCGTCTGTGTGCGTTGTACCCCGATTTTAAAGAGGCCAAAGAGATGCTTGCCGAAGCATATTTTGAGAGTGGGGACAGAGAGCTTGCAATACAAACGGCGATGAACTCCAAAAACCGCTCTCAAATCGCGCGTTATATCGGCGGCGAAGAGGAAATACGGTTTAAGCAAAACAATATACAGCAAAAAGCCTCTCAGCTGTGTTTTTCTCTTATCGAATACAACACAAAAGAAGCTCTTGAGGTTGCAGGTACGATAATTGATAAAATGATGCAGGAAGACCGATTGCTTAACGCTAATCTTATCTGTAGTTTGTATATCAGCGAAGCGAAAATGTGTCTGCAAAACGGCGATACAGACGGCTTTGCAAAAAAATTGACAAACGCTTACGAGCTGGCACTTGAAGCATCCGAAAATGACGAAAAGCTATCCTACACCTCACCGCTGTTTGACCGCATCTATGCCGACCCTTCCTTTGATCAGTTAGGGCTGTTTTTAGGCGACGACGTACTTAAAAACCCGCTTGCCCTTCCCCTGAAGCGACGCATCGTTGCCGAAGGTGTGTTTAACTGCCGGGTGTTGTTTCATGCCGAGTGGCGTGAATTTTTTACCTTTTGCGAAAAACATATAAACGATGGCAATTATTTCAATTTCGGAACGGCGTGGGATCTGACCGAAGAACAGATAGATGAAGCATACAATACACTTGCGAAAGAACCCAAATATCCGAATAACGCATCTGCAGAGCTTTGGGATATCAACCGCAAGCAGGTAGAGCATCTTATAAGCAACCGTATAATGACGGGATATGTGGCTCATTATAATAGCGAAATTTACGCTTACTGCAATTGCGGAAACAAGAATAAATACGCAGGATTACCCCCGGAATTGCGCGAATTGAAAACCACGCCCGACGATGCAAAGGTTTTGTCGATTATGGAAATAATGGTTTCAAATACTTATAAGAACTGCGGGCTTGAAGAATATCTTATAACAGAAACTCTTAAAAAGAGCAAAATGGCCGGATACACTCACGCCGAAATA
>JAZSIW010000102.1:0-15835 GCA_045534025.1 Eubacteriales bacterium
TTCTTAAAGACGGCAAACCCGTGTTCTCCGACGATAACGGCTACGCAAGACTTAGCGAAACTGCGCATTATTTTATGGGGGGCTTGCTTAAGCACATAAACTCTCTTTGTGCGCTTACCAACCCGAGCACCAACTCCTTCAAGCGCCTTGTCCCCGGCTTTGAGGCGCCCGTTACCGTTGGTTACGCAACCTCCAACAGAAGCGCGGGCATCCGCATTCCCGCTTACGCAAAGAGCCCCGAAAAGCGCAGGTTTGAGCTTCGCAATCCCGACGCTACCTGTAACCCTTACTTCTGCTATGCGGCAATCCTTATGGCAGGTCTTGACGGCATAAAGAACAAGATAGATCCTCACGCCAACGGTTGGGGCCCCTATGACGTTAATCTTTATCATCTCAGTGACGAGGAAAAGGCTAAGCTTAAGCATTTGCCCACCTCTCTTGAGGCGGCGCTGGACGCTCTTGAGGCGGATAACGATTACCTTACAACAGGCGGCGTATTCCCCAAGGAGCTTATCGAAAGCTTTATACGCACTAAGCGTGAGGAGTGCCGTCAGCTTGCGGCTATCCCTCATCCTGCCGAGTTCGATAGGTATTACAACCTTTAAGTTTCATAAAATTACGGCTTTTTGGCGAAAACTTATTGCAAAAGTCAAAACCTTGTGGTATATTATAGGTTGAAAGAATATTCGGAGGATGTTAAATTATGTTTAATATAGCCATACTCGGCATGGGCGTTGTGGGCGGCGGCGTGTACGAAGTTATAAAGAATAATGCTTCCGCTATATCCCACAAGCTTGGCGGCAACGGAGAGGCGCTTATAAACGTGGCGCATGTGTTGGACTTGCGCTCCTTTGAAGGTCACGATCTTGAAAAGGTTGTTACCAAGGATTTTGATAAGATAGTTAATGACCCTACCGTTTCCGTAGTGGTTGAGACTATGGGCGGTGCTCAACCTGCTTTTGACTTTTCCCTTAAAGCTCTTGAAAGCGGCAAAAGCGTTGTTACCTCTAACAAAGAGGTTGTTGCAAAGTACGGCGACGTACTTCTTGAGGCGGCAAAGAAAAACAATGTTTGCTATTTGTACGAGGCAAGCGTTGGCGGCGGTATACCGGTTATTGCCCCCCTTATAAACTGCCTTACTGCCAATAGGGTTACCAAAATTGCAGGCATCCTTAACGGCACTACTAACTATATACTTACAAAAATGCTTTACGAAGGTGCAGCTTTTGAGGATGTTCTTAAGGACGCACAGGCAAAGGGCTATGCTGAAAAAGACCCCACTGCAGACGTTGAGGGTTTTGACGCACTCCGTAAAATTTGTATCCTTGCAGGCATAGCTTTCGGCAAGCATATTCCTACCGAAGCTGCTGCACTTCGCCGCGGTATTACTGCCATTGACAGTGCGGATATAGCCGCCGCCGCCAAAGCAGGCTACGCCGTTAAGCTTTTGGGCGTGGCAGAGCAGGTAGGGGATAAGGCAAGCATTATGGTTGCACCCCACCTTGTAAAGCAGGGCACACAGATAGCTTCTACCGTTGACGTTTTCAATGCGGTTTCCGTTACCGGCAATATGGTTGACGAGCTGGTGTTCTACGGCCGTGGCGCAGGTAGCTTGCCCACAGCAAGCGCTGTTGTTTCCGACATTATTCAGGCAATCCGTTGTCCCGTTGCGGAAACACCAAGAAAATGCTGTGAGGAAGGCTTTGTGCTTTCCCTTGAGGAAACTCCCGTTAAGCTTTACGTGCGCACCGCTTCCTCTGTTGACGAAGGGCTTGGCACGGTTATCTCCCTTGATAACGGCGAAAAAGCAGTTATTACCGAGAAAGCCCCCTATGGCGAGCTGAAGAAGAAGCTTGCAGGCGTAGAAATAATTGCAGAGCATTTTGTGCTTTAATTAATATTTTGCATTTATACTAAAAAATCGCCCCCCTGCCTTAAAGCAGGGGGGCTTTGTTCTACTTATCTATTCAACATTGGTGGTGAATTTTACTATCTTGTTCTTAGCAAAATTAAGTATCAAGCCGTAGTCGGCAGAAGTTATGCCGGAGACAGCAGGTGAAGCTACGTTTGCCGCTTCAGCCTTAACGCCTGTAAGCGTAATCTTGCCCTTGGCGCAGTTAAATGCCTGGCCGTAGTCGGCAGAACTTACGTTGCCGTCGCCGTTGATGTCACCAAGCACTACAACTGTGCGGCTTTCGGTGTGACCGTTTATGGTAGAGGTGATAATATAGCCCGTACCCGCAAGAGCTTCGCTTGTTGCCAAATCGCCGTTGGCTTTGCTTACACTTATTTCTTCGTCGGCAAACAAAGCGGCTATATTGCTGACGGTCATACCGCCGGCTTTGAAATAGATGTATTCCTTTTCGGTACTTACAACTACGTTTTCGTTTTCAAGCGTAAACACAAAATGTTCGGTATATTCCCTGACTTTGTAGCAGGCAATATAGGTGGTGTTTGCGCCTATGTTATCAAAGCTTTCGGCTATAATACCGTCTTCTCTTGTCCAGCCCACAAAGGAGTAGCCGCCTATCACGGGCGCTTCGGGCGGGGTAACCGTGCCGCCGTCAAGTACTGTAAAGTGAGATATAACCGTGCCGTCAGGCGCCTTGAACAGTACCGTGTAGGTAAGAACCTGTTCGTTGTATGTGGCGGTAACTATCATATCTGCGGTAATGTTGCCGAAGTCGTTTACTATGTTGCCATCTTTGTCTGCCCAGCCGACAAATTCAAAGCCTTCAACCACGGGTGCTTCAGGAACTATAGCGGAAAAGCCCGTCATAACTATCTGACTGCTTATTACGTTGCCGCTGTTATCCATAAACATAACTGTGTTGCTGTTAAGCGCGATTAAAGCCGTAACGGTAATTTCTTCTTTTACGGCACCTTTGGTGTTGTCCCAGCCGATAAGTCTGTATCCCTCGTCAGGTGTTACGGTGGGGAAGTCTATATCCGCAAGGTCTGTGCCGAAGGCAACCTCTGTTTCCGTGAAGGAGAGGGTTGCGTTGTGGGCAGTAAATATTACCTTTATCATAATTTGCTCATAGGCGGCGGTAAAGGTCATATCTTCGGTAATGCCTGAGAAATCCGTAACGATTTTACCGTCTTCGTCAGCCCAGCCAAGCGCATAAAATCCTTCACGGTAGGGCACTTCGGGTGCATCAGCACTGCCGCCGTGGCTTATGGTCTGGGTGTAAAGCTCTTCACCGTCAAAGCCTACAAAGCTTACGGTGTAGCTGTTAAGCTCCACAATGGCGTTAATGGTTATTTCTTCAGTCACGGTGCCTTCGTTTTCGTCCCATCCTACAAGATGGTAGCCCTCGTCAGGTGTTACGGTGGGGAAGTCTATATCCACAAAGTTCGTGCCGTAGGCAACTTCTGTTTCCGTGAAGGAGAGAGTTGCGTTGTCGGCAGTGAATATTACCTTTATCATAATTTGCTCATAGGCGGCGGTAAAGGTCATATCTTCGGTAATGCCTGAGAAATCCGTAACGATTTCACCGTCTTCGTCAGCCCAGCCAAGTGCATTAAAGCCTTCACGGTAGGGCACTTCGGGTGCGTCCGCACTGCCGCCGTGGCTTATGGTCTGGGTGTAAAGCTCTTCACCGTCAAAGCCTACAAAGCTTACGGTGTAGCTGTTAAGCTCCACAATTGCCATAATAATGATGTCTTCTTTTACTATGCCGGATATTACATCCCAGCCCTTAAAGCCGTATCCCTCGTCGGTACTTACCTCGGGATACTGTACATCCGCAAGGTTAGTGCCGTAGGCAACCTCTGTTTCCGTGAAGGAGAGGGTAGCGTTTTCCGCAACAAAGTTTAGCTTAAGCATAATTTGCTCGTAGGTGGCGGTAAGGGTCATGTCTTCGGTAATGCCTGAGAAATCCGTAACGATTTCACCGTCTTCGTCAGCCCAGCCAAGTGCATTAAAGCCTTCACGGTAGGGCACTTCGGGTGCGTCCGCACTGCCGCCGTGGCTTATGGTCTGGGTGTATAGCTCTTCACCGTCAAAGCCTACAAAGCTTACGGTGTAGCTGTTAAGCTCCACAATTGCCATAACAATGTTGTCTTCTTTTATTATGCCGGATATAATATCCCAACCCTTAAAGCCGTAGCCTTCGTCGGGCGTTACTTCGGGATAGCCGATGTCTGCAAAGTCTGTGCCGTAAGCAACCTCCAATTCCGTAAAGGAGAGGGTAGCGTTTTCCGCCACAAAGTTTAGCTTAAGCATAATTTGCTCGTAGGTGGCGGTAAGGGTCATATCGGCAGTGATGTTTGTGAAAACTTCCACCTTGTTGCCGTCCTCGTCATACCAGCCTATAAAGTTAAAGCCTTCTACTTCGGGTGCGGTAGCTTCGGTTGCGGTGCCGCCTTCCTCTACTACCTGACGGTCTATTTCCTCGCCGTCCTTGTCCTTAAATATAACAGTGTACCCGGGGTCTTCCTCAATAACCACGCTGTGCTTTGTGCCCAAAACGCCGTAGTTTGCAAAGCCTACAGCATCAACTACCATGGCGTAGGTGTTGCTGCTATCGTCGTTTATAACCTTAACTACGGCTTCGCCCTCAGCGATGGCTTCAAAGCTTAAGGTAAAGCCAAGGATGCCATCCTCTTTTACATAGTATGCGCTGTTTGTAAGCAGGTCGTCCGCATCGCAGGCAAGGCTTAGCATGAAAGGAACTGCCGTTAATTGGGAGGGACTTAAGTTGATATAGCCCGTGCCCCAAGAGTCTGGAACGATGGGGGTTACGGAAACAAGCTTAAGAAGCTCTTTGTCGTAGCTTATGGGCAGGTCCAGGGCCACTGCGCCGTTGGGAGTATCTATGTTGTTAACATATACGTTAAGAGCAAAGATGTCGCCCAAGGTGACAGCGCTGTCCCCTTCGATTTCGGCGGTCGCACCAAGCTGATAAGGGCCTGTGTATTCGTCCTCGGACACTAAGTTGTTGCCGTATGCCTCGATTTCGTCGTACTGACAGCAATAAGCGTCGGTAACAAGGCTTATGGTAAGCTGTGTAACCTTTTTAAGGTCCACAGGGATTACTATATCAAAATACTGTTCGCTTCCGTCCTCGCTATAGGTAGGTGCGCCGTCAACGGGAAGCTTTTCAAGCTGTGCGGCTGTGAAAGAGTACGTTCCGTTAACGGTAACAGCACCGAACTGTCTGTTTATTGCAAGACGGGTGCTTTTGAATATAATGGTGTCTATGTTGGTGGGCTGGGTAAAGTTAAAGGTGTAGGTAATGTTTTTTGACGTACCTTGCCATTCGATAGAGGCGTCACCCTTTAAGTCGCCGTTCCATTCGCTTATGCCGTCGCCACGGAAGAAACCGTCGGTGGCCTTCACGCCGTCATCTGCCATTTCGGCATCGGAGCTTATTGTGTATGTCTTTTTAAGAAGCAGGTTTTTTCTTGTTGTGGGAGCATCACTGCTTTCCTCGGAGCTGTCAAAGCTTTCGTCTTCTGAGGAGTCAAAGCTTTCTTCGGAGGATGTAATATCGCTGCTTTCTTCTTCGGAAGAGGAGACGTCGCTGCTTTCCTCGGAGGAGTCGGAAGAAGATTCTTCGGGGATAAAGTTACCGTATGCCTCTATTTCGTCGTACTGACAGCAATATTTTTCCGTAACAAAATAAACGGTAAGCTCGGTTACCCCATTCAGCTCTACAGGTATGGTAACGTCAAAATATTGGTCGGCTTTAACAATGGTTCCATCCTCGCTCGTATATAAAGGCGCGCCGGAGATTGCGTTTTTCTCCAGCTCTGCCGTAGTGAGGGAGGCGCCGTTGTTTATGGTTACCGTACCAAACTGTCTGTTGGAGGCAAGGCGCATGCTCTTAAAGACAACCCTATTTACGTTTGCGGCGCTGTCAAAGCTAAAGGTGTAGCTTATCCATTTGCCTGTTCCCATCCATTCGATAGAAACATCACTTTTTGTATCGCCGTTCCATTGGTTTGTGCCGTCACCGCGGTACTTACCGTCGGTAGCTTTTACGTTGTCATCCGCCAAATCACGGATGTTAGAGCTTACGGTATATGACATACCGCTGAGGAGGTTGACCTCTTCTGTTTCTGCCATGGGTGCGGCACCTTCGTCTGCAAAAGAAACAAAGGAGCAAAGCCCCAAGCAAAGCGATACTGTAAGTAATATGGCTAAAAATCTTTTCATGCCGTCTCTCCTTGTAAGCAGTTTATGCTTTTGGGCAAAATACCCAAAAGCACACGCTATCAGTTGAATTATACGACAAATTTGCATAAAAGTCAAGGCGCATGCTTAGTTTTAGCAAAACGCACAAACAAAAACAGCGTTTTGGTGCAATATAGACAAAACGCTGTTCTATTATTAGTTATCTCTGCCTACAATAAGCTTTCTTACAATAGCGCAGTCCGTGGTGGAAACCACGCCGTCGTCGGTCATATCGCTTGCGGCAAAGAAATAGCCTTCAAGTATGCGCTTGTTGCTTACGTGTTTTACTATTTGCAGGTAGTCCGCGGTGGATGTCATTCCGTCTCCGTTAATGTCACCGCTTACAACAAGAGTTAGGGAGTAGCTTTTTCCGTTTATTACCGTAGTTATGGCTGAGCCTGTGGAAGCTCTTGCCGTATCGGCAACAGGGTTACCCTCGGCGTCGCTTATGCTCATATCGGAATCCTCAAACAAAGCCTTTATGTCTGCCCCGAACATAACGCCGTTTTTGAACATAAGGTATGACTTTTCGCTGTCGATGTGGATATAGGTGGTGTCTGCTTCCCCGGTGAAAGTAAAGGGGTCCTTGGCAAGGGGGGCGTATGCGGCAATCTCGTCAAATTGGAAAAAGCCTTGGGAGATGCGCTCCCTATTGGTTTTTATTAAAACCCCTTTAACCCCTTTGCCATTTGTAAGGCTTAAGTTTAGATTAAAATATTGGTCTGCACCGTTGGATTGAGGCGCCTCCCCAATTGCTATCTTGTCAAGGGTAAATTCTGCCTTGGTCAAGCTTGCCGTTACCGTATCGCAGTTGTCTGCGTTAACGCTTATGGGCATATCGCTAAGGTATACGTCAAGGGTGGCATAGTTTCTGTTGCCGTCCTCTCTGTAGCCCAATATGCGAATAATATCTATATCCGCCGCCGTGCTCAGATTAAAGCAAAAATAGTTTGTGGTTGCGCAGGTCCCGTTGTAGTCGGAAGTATCAAAAGTAACGCCGTTAACGGCAGAATTTCCGTTCCAAGCGTGAGCGCCGTCACCCCTGAAAGCGCCGTCCGTTGCCAAAGCGGTGCTTCCGCTAAAGTCATCCCAAGCGCCCTTTAAATAATAATCCGCCTTAAGTTCGGCAAAAAGGTTTTCGCCGTAATCTCTGTTTGTGTCCTCTTGACTGTCGTTTCCTCCTTCGCCGGGGGCAAAGGTGTAGTTATACTGCTCTAAATTATAGCTTTCTATAAGGTTTATAAGGGCTTCCGTATAGCCGTTATCGGTGCAGTAGCCATCCTCAACAACAAGCCTGCAGCAGGACTTATAGTCATAGTTGCTACGCAAATTATTGTATCTGGAGGAGGTGTTGAACAGTTCGCTGTGGGCGTAAACGCTTTCCTGCCAACTGTCAAAGGCGCGCCAGAAGGACATGGAATAAGAGTTTACGTAAGAACTGCCTTTTTTTGCAACCAGCTCGTCCCAGCTGTTATAAAGCACGCCTTGGTTTTTGTCATACACCTTGCCGTCCCAAGTGCTGTAGGCGCGCATACCGAAGAGGTTGTTGGCGTTAACAGCCAGCTCGCTGCGTCCCCATCCGCTTTCGTAAATCGCCTGTGCCATGGTGAAGGATGCCAATATCTTGTTGTCACGCATATCGTTGGTGCACATAGGGCCGACCGTTGCCAAGAAATCGTCAACGTAAGAAGCATTTACCTTCGGTGCAGGGATGAAGGCTATAAGCGTTGTTATCATTATAGATGCGGCAAGAAATAAACTGATGCTTTTGTTTTTCATAAAGCGTCGTCCTTTCCGTTATAATGCTATGTTTATAAGCGCAAAGGCAGCGACTTGGCGTTTCCACACCAAATCACTGCCATTTTCGGTTAGTTACCTCTGTTTGCAATAAGCTTTCTTAAAACAACGCAGTCCGTGGTGGAAACCACGCCGTCATCGGTCATATCGCTTGCAGCAAAGAAGTAGCCGTCAAGTATACGCTTATTGCTTACGTGCTTAATTATTTGCAAATAGTCTGCGGTGGAGCTCATACCGTCCCCGTTAATGTCGCCGCTTACAACAAGGGTAAGTGAAAAACTTTCGCCGTTTATAACGGTGGTTATAACCGAGCCGGTGGAAGCTCTTGCCGTGTCGGCAACAGGGTTACCGTCGGCGTCGCTTATGCTTATTTCGGTGTCCACAAATAAAGCCTTTATGTCTGCACCGAACATTACGCCGTTTTTAAACATTAGGTAAGACTTTTCGCTGTCGATGTTGATATAAGCAGTGTCTGCTTCTTCGGTAAAGGTAAAGGGGTCAGCGCTTGCTTCCACAGCTTTGTAGCTTGCGGTGTATACAGCGTTAGCCTTTACATTTGCAAAGGAGCTTACAAGGTTTCCGTTCTTGTCCTTCCAGCCTTCAAACTCAAAGCCTTCAACTGCAGGTGCCGTAGGTGCGGTAGCTGTGCCGCCGTACTTAACGCTTTGGCTGGCAATAACGCCGCCATCCATACCCTTAAAGCTTACGGTGTACTTTGCATAGCCGTAAATCTCTATCTCGGATGCGGTTATACGGGTCTGTGTGCCGGTGGTGAACTTAACTATTACGTAACTGCCTGTTGCACTGCCGCTTACGCTGTAGCGTCTTATAAAGCCCGTGTCGCTTGTGGTAGCTTCGCCAAGATAGGCGGCAGAGGATATGCTTTCGCTGTTGCCCACATAAACCTGTACCTTTGCGGGATGGCCGCAGTTATCGTTGTCGTCTCTGTCGTTCATATAGATGTCCACAAGGTTAATCTCGGTCTCTGCGCCAAGCTTAAAGTATACGCAAAGCTCACCCGCGCTAAGGTCTGCCTTATAAAACTCCACGTTCTGACCTAAAGAAACTGCCGCATTTTCGCTGGGGATAACGCCGTCGTTAAGCTTGCCGCTGTGGTAGGTCTCCCAGTCTGTGCCGGGGGCTTCGCAGTAGTTGCCGCTGGTGCCGTTATCCGTGCCCTCGCCCTTGTACTGAGCGTTGGGAGCGTAGTTTATCATCCCGTTTTCGTTAACCTGTACTGCGCCAAGCTTGTAGTTAACGGTAACTATAGTTTCTTCACCCGTAAGCAGGGTTTTGCCGTCAACAGCGGGGCTTATCTTAAGCTTAAAGGTCTTGTTTGCCGTGTTGGTAACAGCAAAGCTTGAGCTGTAGTTAAGCTGTTTATCCCAAACGTAGTTTGCATATTCCACGTCTTTTATGTAGCTTTGCAGGTTTGCAACTTCTTTCCAGCCTGTGCCGTCGGTATCCACATACAGCTTGTCAATACCAAGGCCATGGGTAAGACTAAGGCTGTAGTCAAATACGCCGCTTGTATCATCCTCGGAAGGGATAGTTACGTTAAGATTAAGACTGCTGCCGCTCAGCTCATAGGAAGAGCCGTTTACGGTAAGGCTGCCCTCATAGCTTGTCTTCTTGTTCTGATATTTAAGGGAACCCTTAGCCATTGCAAGGGCTATATCGTCAAAATATGTATCGAAAAGAGTATTATCCTTTTCGGTGTCTATAAAGCCAAGCTCCACAAGTATGGTAGGTACTGAATCGCTGGCGTTGTTGGTTACGACAAGGTTGTCTCTGGGCTTAAGCCCTCTGTTGGTGAAAAGGTTAAGGGCAACAAATTCATCAAGCACTGCCTGTGCATAGCCCTTGTCCAAGTTGTCGCCTGTTTCATAAAGCACCTCTATACCGTTAGCGGAGGAGTTATAGGAGTTACGGTGGATGCAGATGAACAAGCTGAAGTCACCTGCGTTAACCTTTGCCGCCCTGCTCATAAGACCGTCGTCAACGTCTTCTATTCTTGTAAACGCAACGGTGTAACCAATGCTTTCAAGTATCTCGCCAAGACGAAGTGACATATCAAGGGTGTCGTCCTTTTCCTGTCTGTCACCGTTGCAGGCGCCGGGCTGAGACCCGCCGTGGCCGGGGTCGATGATTATATCTGCAGAGGTAACACGGTTGCCTCGCAGGTCAAGGGGCTTTTCCACGTAAAAGAAGTTGTAGCCTGCAGATTTTACCGAATCCTTATAATTAACACCGTCACCTTTGGCAACAACCGTTGCTGTGGAATAAGAGGAGCTGCCTTCGTAATCTATAACGGGGTCCATATCTATGGTGTAGGAAGTGCCTTTGATGTTGGAGCCAACACGGGTGCCGTCCACATAAACATCGTATGCGGTTGCGCCGGAAACGGCATTCCAGGAGATGGTGGGCGCTTCAAAAGTCTCCATTTTTGTCTGATTGCTCTTTATACCTGTGGGTGCGGACAGCTGTACGGCAGAGCTGCTTCCGCTGTAGCCCATGATCTCTACTTCGGACGCAGTTATACGCCACTGTGTACCTGCGGTGAACTTAATAAGAACATAGCTACCCGTTGCACTGCCGCTTACGCTGTATTTTCTCACATAGCCTGTATCGCCGGTGGTAGCCTCGCCGATATAGGTGGCAGAGCTGTAGCTTTCGCTGTTGCCCACGTAAACCTGTATTTTGGTGGGATAGCCGCAGTTTTCGTTATTGTCTCTGTCGTTCACATATATGTTAACAGACTCTACGGATACGCTGCTGTCAAACTTAAAGAAAACGCCGACTTCGCCTGCGGCGTAGTTACTACTGTAAAACTCTACATTTTGCCCTTTGGTAGTTTCGGAATCGGCTGTGGGAATAACGCCGTCGTTAAGCTTGCCTGCATGATAAACCTCCCAATCGCCGTTGTCGCAGTAATTGCCGCTGGTGCCGTTGTCTTCACCTTCACCCCTGTACTGTGCCAAGGGGGCTATGTTGGTTGCCGCCGCTGATACGGTGGTACCAAAGTCAAAGACAAAAAGTCCTGAGCAAAGCGTTATTGCAAGAAATAATGCAAAAAATCTTTTCATACGCGGTTCTCCTTAAACATGAAATGTGCATTGTTAACTACTTAATTATATTGCATTTTTTGCACATTGTCAATATAAAAAAGAAACGAAGTCAAATAAGCTTCGTTGCTTTATATCATCATAAACCCTTCAAGTACCGCCAAAAAACCAAAGTTAAAGGCAGAGAACATTTTTATGTAATAGCCCGCCTTGCCGGGGTTATGCTTTGTGTATTCCCTAAAGGTTATAAGGCTGGCAAGGGAGGCAATAAGCGTGCCAACGCCGCCTATGTTGACCCCCACAAGCAGGTCCTTGTAGTTATCCGTAAAGTTGGAAAGCAGTATGGCAGAGGGTACGTTGCTTATAAATTGGCAGGAGAGGGTACTGAACACAAGTGTGTTTTTGCCAAGCAGAAAGGAGAAAAGCTCCTTGGTGGCGTCTATGCGTGCCATATTGCCCGAGAAGATGAAGAAGAAAACAAAGGTAAGCAGCAGGGGATAGTCCACCATCTTAAGGGATTTTCTGTCGGCAAACAGCAGCACCGCAGGTATAAGTGCCAAACCTACCACATAGGGTATCCCTCTGAAAACAATAGCTATGGATAAAGCGAACAGTGTTATATAAAGTGCCGTGCGTGCAGGGGGCAGGTGCACCTCATCCTCCTCTACCGCCAAAGGCTCTGCTTTAACAAAAAGCACACAGCACAGGGTAATAAGCGCAACGGAAACGATAAATGGCGGGGTCATTATTGCCATAAACTCCCCCGTAGGGATGTTAAATGCGGTGTAAAGGTACAAATTTTGCGGATTGCCGAAGGGAGTAAGCATACCGCCCAGGTTTGCGGCAATATTCTGCATAATAAAGGTGAACGCCATATACTTTTCCATCCCCGTGGTGGAAAGCACAAAGTAACCGAGGGGCAAAAAAGTAAGAAGTGCCATATCGTTGGCTATAAGCATAGAGCCGATAAATGTTATATAAACCAGGGCAAGCACACAAAGCTTTGCGTTTTTAAATACTTCAACTGCCTTTTTAGCAAGTATATAAAAAAAGCTTATATTTTTAAGGGCGCAAACCACCGCCAACACGCAAAACAGGCAGGAGAGGGTCTTAAGATCGAAATAACCAAGATACTCCTTATCGGGCGGGACAAAAAAGCAGGTTACCACAGCGGCGGCAAAAGCAATACAAGCCACGGCATTCTTTTTTATAAAAGCTTTTATATCTTTTGTCATCGGTCTGCCCTCCTTTTTCAAAAATTTGCACATTGGCTATTCTACTACCCAAAGCAGTTGCTGTCAATATAAAAAAAGCCTAAATAAACACAATTTTTGTTTGTGACCTTTGTCTGTTTTTGCATGCTGTTTTTTGTTGAAAACGCCGAAAAACCCCTGCACAAAACAGGGTTTGTTGACATTTGCGGCAAAAACTCTTATAATATATGTATATTTATCAGTCGAGAGGAGAATTGTTGTGAAGAAAATGATAAATATAAAAAAATTCCTTATGGTTATACTTGCGGCGCTGATGTGCCTTAGCGTTGCACCATACACGGTTTTGGAGGAAGATATGAACATAAAGGCTAACGCAAGCGCAGTAAGCTACTCCTTGCAGGCGTATACCGGTCCGTATTCCTCCGTTGACGGTACTTACGGCGGCGTTGACGATATGGGCAGGTATCTTACCGCCGATTATCAGACCACAACTCCCCGCGCAGGCAGATACGTTGGTATCTTCTACTTTTTGTGGCAGGGTGAGCATGGTACGGCAGGCCCCTACGACAACACAAAAATAGTTGCAAACAACCCCAACGCCATAAAGTCCGAGGCTAACTGGATCGCATCCGGCGGCGGCGCACAGCAGGCCCACCATTTCTGGGGCGAGCCTTTGTTTGGTTACTACAAATCCAATGATACCTGGGTTATGCGTAAGCACGTGCAAATGCTTACCGACGCAGGCGTTGACTTTATCTGCTTTGACGCAACCAACGGTTACACCTACACCGCCCGTGTTAAGGAGCTTATTGCCGTTTGGTACGAATACTTGCTTTTAGGCTATAACGTACCTAAGCTTGTATTCTACACCAATACAGTCAGCGGTCAAACGATGAACGCCATATACAACGATATCTATAATAACGCCGCGCTTAAGGCACAGTACCCCCGTCTTGACGAGCTTTGGTTTAAGTGGGACGGCAAGCCTCTTATCATAGGCGACAGCTCTGACCCTGTACTCAGCTCTGCGGCAAAGAACTATTTTCGTATAAAGGCTAACCAGTGGCCCAACGAAAGCCGCAAGGCAGACGGCTTCCCTTGGATGGAGTTTTCACGCGTGCTTACCAGCTCCTCTGTTTACGGTCTTAACGGCAGAAAAGAGGTTATGAACGTTTCCATAGCACAGCACAACGCTACCATTCGCTTCAGCGCTACCGCTTGGTACGGCGGCAACGACCGCAGCAGAAGCTGGCACAACGGCGCAAACGATAAGACCGCAGATGCATATATGTACGGTCACAATTTTGCCGAGCAGTGGGATTACGCCATAAAGCAAGACCCCGAAATGATATTTGTAACCGGTTGGAACGAATGGGTTGCACAGCGTCAGCCCGTTGCTTCCGGTCAGCCCATAGTGTTCGTTGACTGTGCGGATTACAATACCAGCCGCGACTCTGAGCCTATGCGTGGCTACTATGGCGACAACTATTATATGCAGCTTATTGACTATATCAGAAAATATAAAGGTACCATCTCCCGCGTTTACGTGGGCAATGACACCACTATTGATATGGCAGGCAGCTTTACTCAATGGAACTCTTCCGCCATTACTGCCCGTTATACGGATTATAAGAACGACACCGTTAACAGAAATACCAAGGGCTTCGGTGACATAAGCTACGTTAACACCACAGGCAGAAACGATATAGTAAAGGCTTACGCCGCTAAGGACGCCAACAATTTCTATTTCTATGTGGAGACCGCAAACAACCTTACTTCCTATACGGACAAGAATTGGATGACCCTTTTCCTCAGCGTGGGCGTAAACGATAACCCCAATTGGTACGGCTACAACTACGCAGTTAATATCGACAGCCCCGTAAGCTCCACAAAAGCTTATTTGTATCAATCACAAGGCGGTTGGGACTGGGCAAGAGTGGGCTCTGTTAAGATGAAGATAGAGGGCAACAAGATGATGGTTGCCGTACCTCGTTCTTCCGTTGGTGCAACGGGCAATCTGTTCCACGTAGAGTTCAAGTGGGCGGATAACTATACCGATAACGATATTTGGTCCTTCTATACCGACGGTGACACTGCACCTTACGGCAGACTTAACTATGTGTTCTCCAACAGCAAGAAGGTTGCAAGCAGTGGCAGCGATACCGGCAGCCCCATCGCCAAGGACATAAAGATTGTTCAAAACGGTACAACCTCCTATACCATAAGCTGTACCGTAGATGACGATAAGGGCATCTCTCACGTTTATTTCCCCACCTGGACCGATACAGGTTGGCAGGATGATATTAAGTGGGTTGCCGCCACAATAAGCGGCAGAACCGCAAAGGCAACAATCAACGCTTCCGATTTCGGCAACGCGAAGGATAAGTATATCACCCATGTTTACGTATACGATAAGGCGGGTAACTCCACCTTTGCAGGTGAGCGTGCCGTACATATGGAGTCCACCAAGCCCGTTATCAGCGACGTTAAGTTCAGCGATATTTCTTCCAAAGGCTATACGGTAACCTGTACCGTAACGGATGACTCCTTAAGCTATGTAAAGTTCCCCACCTGGACCGTAGCAAACGGTCAGGACGATATTAAGTGGCTGGACGGTACCATAAACGGCTCTACCGTCACCTGCCGCGTAAACACTTCTGATTTCGGTAATGCGGTAGGGGCGTACGCCACCCACGTTTACGCTTACGATACCAGCGGTAACGAGGCGGGCAAAGACCCCGGAACAATTAATGTAAAGGATTATGACGAGTTTGCCTTGACTTCCTCGGCGGCAAGCAAGTACACCCTTGATACGGTAGAGGGTTATGTTTACAAGCTGCCTGCAGGAACAAAGCTTTCCGCCCTTAAGACTTATTTCCAATGCGACATCAAAGTTTATGACGGTAGCGGTAAAGCCTTGACAGATACCGCAGTTGTGGCTACCAACTTCACCTTAGAGGGTGTGGAGACAGTGGACGGTACTCCTACCGTAAAGATTGTTGTAGAAGGTGACGTAACCATGGACGGCAGTGTCACCGTGGCAGACTACGCTTCGGTACGCAATCACCTGGGCAGCAGGAACATGCTTACCGGCGCATATATCAAGGCGGCAGACTTTGACGGCAGCAATCACCTTAATACGGTGGACCTGCTGACGCTCAGAAAGCTTTTGGCAAAATAATATTCCCTAAGCTATAATAATTGCGGAATAAAACATGATATAAAACCTCCTTTTATCTTTGTGTAATGCGGTCGCCAAACCTTTACACAATTATATCACGGAGGTTTTATTATGCGTATATAAAGTTTTTACCTCCCCCGGTAGAACCGTGGGGCGTTCCACGCCTTAAAAGGTAGCAATGAAAAAACCGATTTGAGGGAGCTCCCTCAAATCGGTTTTTGTTGTCGGGCTCTCCAAGAAGCCGAACGGCTTCTTGGGGTGATTGTAGGATGCAAAATCGGCAAAGCTTACATACAAAAATATAAAAAGGGGTATAGAAATGAAAAAAGCATTTTTAAAGCAAGCTTTATCTTTAACGTTGGCATTAGTGCTCGTTATCGCCGTTGTTCCGATGGCA
>JAZSIW010000029.1:0-12690 GCA_045534025.1 Eubacteriales bacterium
CTACTACCGGCGGAGTTACAAGTATGTTCAGAGGCAACAGTTATGTAAGAGATGCCGTTGTTCAAGGAGGTACAAGAATGGGTATGGGCGGTACAGTAGGATTTATAGGGAGAGCGTTTGGCGGTATTGCCGCAAGAAACGGCGCAACCTTAACGGGTGATTCAATTTCATCGGTAGCCTCCCGTACACCTAATGTATCCGGTACAATCGGCGGCGAGATTGCTGACCGCAGTCTTGTGAACTATATGCCTCATCTTACAGGTATGCAGTTGTCTGACACGAGCATAACAGGTGGTCAGATTACCTCAAGGGTTATAGGCGACAACGGCAAGGAAACTGCATTGGAGATGTACAGTGCAGACCAGTTTGATAAGCCCGACACGCCTCATGCAGTTGTTACTGCTTCTGACGGAAGCAATTGGTACCAAATGGCAAGTGGCCCTGATGCAGGTATGTTCTATGACGCTCCTACCTTTAGCGGCGATGTGAGTGAAGCCGCACAGATACAGGCAACCTTCCCTGATGCAAGTGAAGGCACAACGCTTCGCACCGTTGATGACGGTGTTATCGAAGCAACTGCTGACGGCAACTCAACCAAGTGGTACAACAGTGCCTATTATGAGGAACCGGAAGCCCCTCATACAATTATGCAAACAGCGGGCGGTGTGGATTGGTATGCTATGCAAGGCAATGCGGCAACACCGAATTTTGAGGTTGGCGAAGAAGCTACCGCATACAATAAAGCACAGTTCCAAAGCTTTATGCCCGGCTATGAGCAGCAGGTTATAAGCGTAGACGGAACCGAGCGTATGAACGGCCACATAGAAGTGCGTCACGAAAATGGTTCGGGCACAATGTTCTACGATACGGCTATGTTTGCTCCTCCACGTGGAGATTATAGGGTGTATGAAGATGTCAACGGTGGTCAGTGGTACGCTGTCAGAGGCGAGCCTACTGTTGAGCGAAGGCCGGTTTACGAAAACGGAAAACCGGTATATGACGGAGATAATGTTCGTACTGTTTCTACAGAAAAAGTACGGTACAAAAACGCTCCTTATCGTTACGGTGAGCCTAAGGCACGCAAAAACACAGAAGCTAAGCCACCAAGACGCAAGAAATAAAATGTAACAGCCGAATCGGATAGTTTTTCGATTCGGCTGTTTGTATATAGATTAATCGCAGTTTAGATACGGAGGTGTAAAGAGTGGCAGAGCCGCAAAAACAACAATTGGGCGAAGGTCAAGATAACCCCGGCCAAGCGGCAAAACAAGTAGCCAACGCCGCTAAAAAAGCAGGAAAAGAAACCGCAAAGCAAACGGCAAAGAAAGGTGCCGAAGCAACAGTCAATGCAACAACAGCGGTAGTAAAAGCAGGTGCACAAACCGGCAAGGCGGCAGCGGAGATTGCTTCGGGTACAGCCGCAGGCGGCCCTTGGGGTGCAATAATTTCGGCAGCATGGTCGATGCGACACACCTTATTTAAGATACTTGTGTGCCTTTGCTTGGCCTTGGTCTTTATTATCGTTTTGGTTGTAGGGATCCCCGCCATTATCATTGACCGTGTAGTTGATTTTGTTGTAGAAGAAATAATCAATCCTATTGTCGATGCTTTTAATTATGTGGTTGACGGAATAGCTGATATAATAGGACTTGGGCACGATTCGTCAGAAACAAAAATCGGGAAAATGATACAAAACGGAAATTATGACTATGCCCTGTCTATGGCAGCGTTGGTTGATAATACAGAAGTTGCTGCAGGTTATGATATGGCATATATTATGGCCGCCTATTCTACATCGGTTAATCAAGCAGATGTGGATCAAAGTGATGTGGAAGCAAAGCTATCCTCGGTATCAAGCGAGATGTTTCCCGTAACAGCAGTTGAGCGAGAAAAGGAAGTAGTTGTCCCTGTTACATATTTTTCATACGAGCCCACAACGGTAACGGTAGTAACCAATATTATAGAAAGCACATCTGCTGACGGCAAGTTCAAATATCAATACGAAACGGCGGAAATGACATACTATGAGCAGGCGGCAGAGCTTACCTCGGATGTTGCGGTGGAAGTAGATATATATGAGCAAGTAACTGTGCTGTTGCCCATATATACAGGCACGGAAATAACGGGTACTATGGAAACTACCTTCTATCAGTTTACAGAAACGCAGACTTTAAGCCCAAGTACGGAAACCGTTAAGTATTTGGAGTGTACGATTCACCCGTTTGACAACAATGCTGTTCATAATGCCTTCGGGCTTGATTTGAACGCCAGCTATAACGGTATGGAATCAACCTACGCTGATGTTATTAACAGCCGAACAATTGCAACAAAGCAAATCTTTTACGCAAGCAATCAAGGCGATCCCGTAATTCCGTTGACTAATGCTGAGTTGACCGCCTTTGTTGACAGGCAAAACTGCAGCGAAACGAGAAAGCACCTTATAAAGACGGGGTTATCGTTGGTTGGCAAAGTGCCGTACTTTTGGGGTGGAAAATCTGCCGCAGGCTGGAACGACGAATGGAATACACCAAAGCTTGTAACCTCTGCAGGCTCAACTACAACAGGCACGATTTTGCCGTTTGGCTTGGACTGTTCGGGTTTTTCCGATTGGACATATAAAACGGCACTCGGAGTTAGCCTTGACGGCGGTTCTTGGTATCAGTGGGAAGATTCATATACTATTACCGAAGACGAGTTGTTGCCCGGCGACTTGGGCTTTTTGGCAAAAGAAAACGGTAACGGCTGGAGCCATGTGCTTGTATTTGCCGGTTACAGCGAAGACGGCCGGAGAATGTGGGTGCATTCCACAATGGGTTCCGGTGTTATTCTTAATTCTCCCGATTACGAGGATACCTTGTATTTGCGTAGAGTCAAGGATGTGGACTTTGGCGATGATAATACTAAATAAGGAGTAAAGCATGGACGAAAAAGAACATGAGAACATATTTGCAATTCCTGCAAACTATACAGACTCCGGTAAGATACTCGGCGGTATGTTAGAGCCGAGAAACGCTATTGAAGCGTTAATCATTGTTTTGGCAGTCGGCTATCCTGAGCTGATGATTATACCTATGCCGGGCAATTTGCGTGTGGTGGTAATGACCGTTACGCTTATACCGCTAGGAATACTTGCCGCCATGGGTATTGACGGTGATTCCTTGTTCCAATACACAGGGCATATAATAAGCTATTTGCTGGGCAGACGAAAACTGCATTTACGAAGGGTGGGATATAAATATGAGCAAAAACAGCTACGGCAAAGCGGACGCAAAAAATCGAAGAAAAAAGCCTGAGAAGCCGAGTTTTGTGCAGGATTTTATCCCTATCAAAAGTCTTGAACACGGTATCATAGAAACCACAGACGGTAAGTATATCAAGATTCTTGAGATAGAGCCTATCAACTTTATACTGCGTTCCGAAGAAGAACAGTATAATATCATTTGCTCATTTGCCAGTTGGCTTAAGATTTCACCCGTGCAGCTGCAGTTCAAAAGCATAAGTCGCAGAGCTGACTCCGATAAGCATATAGCAATGCTCCGAGGTGATTTGGAAAACGAAGCAAGCGAGGAATGCAAACGGCTTGGCGAAGGATATATCCGCCTAATAAAAGATGTGGGCAGTCGAGAAGCGTTGACAAGACGCTTCTTTTTGATTTTTCAGTACGAAGAAGTGCGGCGAGGCGACAGCTCCGATTATGGGCTTGTGTACAGCGTGATGCAGACGGCAGAGCAAAACGCGCGGGCATATTTTATGCAATGCGGCAACAGTATCTTGCAGCCTAAAGATCCCGATGAGGCGACGGCGGAAATACTTTATATGTTTTTTAACCGCCGTTCCTGTATAGAAGAGCCGTTTTCATCCCGTGTTGAACGAGTAGTACTGGACACTATGGTGGCAAAAAACAAAATCATAGGTATAGACCCCATCCCCAATATCCGTATATCGCATTTTATTTCTCCCCGTGGAATCGACTTGACTCATAATAACTACATTATTATGGACGGTGTGTATTATTCGTTTTTGTATATCAAAAGCGATGGGTACCCGAACAAGGTGCGTGCAGGCTGGATGTCCACCCTTATAAACGCAGGCGAAGGGCTTGATATTGATGTTTTTCTAAGGCGTGAAAATCGCAGTAAAACCGTTGATAAGGTTGCACAGCGTATCAGACTGAACCGTACCAAAATCAAGGGTATGCAGGATACCTCAACAGACTACGAAGAACTTGCAGGCTCTATCCAAGCAGGCTACTATATCAAACAAGGTATCGCCAACTATAACGAAGACCTGTTCTATATGTCAATCTTCATAACGGTATCGGCAAGAACCTATGATGAGATGATGTGGCGTAAACAGCAAATGAGCGATATGCTCAAGTCTATGGATATGTATGTAAGCGACTGTCGGTTTCAGCAGGAGGATGCATTAAAAACGGTTATGCCGTTTCTCAGCATATCTCCTAAACTGGAACGGAAATCAAAACGCAATGTGCTGACCAGCGGTGCGGCGTCAACATATATGTTTACATCCTTCGAGCTATCGGATGATACGGGTGTGCTGCTTGGTATCAATAGGCATAACAACTCGCTTTGTATTGTGGATTTGTTCGATACCAAGAAGAATAAGAACGCCAACCTTAACCTGCTTGGTACAAGCGGTGCAGGTAAAACCTTTACAATGCAGCTTCTTGCACTTCGTATGAGGATGCGTGGTATCCAATGTTATATCATAGCCCCTATAAAGGGACATGAGTTTAGGCGTGCCTGTAACCGTATCGGCGGTCAGTTTATAAAAATCGCTCCCGGTTCTCCGCACTGCATAAACATTATGGAGATTCGCCATACCATCACACCTGAGATGGAGCTTATTGACGAGCTTGATTACAGCGAGCTTGATTCGATGCTTGCACAGAAAATCCAACAGCTTATGATCTTCTTCTCTCTGCTTATCCCCGACATGACCAACGAAGAAGAACAAATGCTGGACGAAGCACTTATCCGCACCTACGGCAAATTCGGAATCACCCACGATAACGATTCCATATACATAGACCGTGAAGCCTCGCCACCTAAGCTAAAGACTATGCCCATCCTCGGTGATTTGCACGAGGAGCTTAACAAAAACGCTCTAACAAAGCGAATAGCCGTTATTGTAAGCCGTTTTGTTACCGGCTCGGCACAGTCATTTAACCGACAAACCAATGTTGACCTTTCAAACAAGTACATAGTGCTTGATTTGTCGGAGCTGAAGGGCAAGCTGTTGCCCGTTGGGATGATGATAGCACTTGACTATGTGTGGGACAAAATCAAAAGCGACCGCACAAAGAAAAAGGCCATTTTAATCGACGAAATATGGCAGCTTATCGGCGCAGGCTCAAACCGTATGGCGGCAGAGTTTTGCCTTGAGATATTCAAAGTAATCCGTGGCTTTGGTGGTGCGGCGATATCCGCAACCCAAGATTTGTCCGATTTCTTCGGCCTTGAAGACGGACGCTATGGACGTGCAATTATAAACAACAGCAAAAACAAGATTATCTTGAATTTAGAGCCTGACGAAGCGGAATTTGTCAGAGAAACGCTGAAGCTCACAAAAACGGAGATACGCTCCATAACTCGGTTTGAGCGAGGAGAAGCCTTGATTTGCTCTAACAACAGCAAAGTGCCCGTTATAGTAAAAGCGTCGAAGGAAGAACAAAAGATGATTACTACCGACAGAGCTGAGCTTGAATCCATATTAAAAGAACAACGGCAAAAGAAAGACAGCAAAGATTGAATATTATTGAAGCAAGGGAGGTGTTAAACTTGCTGCTGACAGAAGAAAGCTATGTTGTGAAATGGTTATCCCAATACGGCGCTTTAACCAAAACACAGATTATAAAGATGTTACAAAAACCGCCGCAGACAGCCGAAAAGATACTACGCAATCTGAAAAAACAGATGCAAGTAGCGGATGTCGCAGGCGGTTATTATATTGGGCTTGACTCCATGTGTCAGCCAGACCAGCGTATTATACTTGCCGTGTGGGTACTTCTTAAGTTTATAGATAATGTGGAACCTATGGCACATTACCCTGCGGTATATCCGTCGCAGCTCTTTTTTCTTAAAGAGAATATCGGGTATGAAATTGTAGTGCTGTATGAAGGCGAAGAGAATTTGCTTAGGCTTTTACAGCCGCAAGATGACCTTAAATATATCGTTGTTGTACCGCATATCTCTATGGCGGCAAAGGTACACTTGCCGTCGGCACCGTGTCTATTTGCTACGGTGGACTTCCGTGGCGAGGAAGAACCTGCGGTGGTCTTCTATTCGGAGGAGGCAGTTAAGGGTGAGCAGTAATTACATGAACACACTTTGCAAGGTCGATAACAATATAGCTCGTATGAAAGAGCAAGCCGACGCAGTGCGTTGGTTTTATAAAAACGGCAATATAGAGGAGAGCTACCGCCAAACGTTAAAGCTTGAGGAGCTTTCCGAAAACACGGTGCTTCTAACTCGTGTGTTGCCGGCTTATACAGGGGCAGTTAACGCTCTTACAGAGGTTGATAAAATCATTGCAGAGGTCGTCCCCGTAAGGATAGGTTATACCGCCGAAGGATGGTTTGCTGTCCATATACCTGCGTTACTGCCCAAGAAAGAAACCGGCTCTGCCGATTATATCCGCGCGTGCCTATATCCGGCGATGCGGCGGTTCTTCGAGGGCAAATCACCTGTTAGGTTTAAGGAGTGCGTGTTGGTGTACCGACATGTATATGACAGCAATCGACCTGAGCGTGCAATGCGTGACCACGATAATATAGAAACCAATATGGTTACGGATATTATAGCAATGTATGTGTTGCCCGATGACCATCCTGCGGTGTGTTCTCATTACTATTGCAGTGCTTCGGGAACCGAGGACAGAACGGAAATATATGTTGTTCCGAAGGATGACTTTCCGTTATGGTTGGTTGGGGAAAAAGCGTTGCCGAATAAGGGGGTGCAACTCTATGAAACGAGGCTTTTCGGGCACAAAAAACTTATGTAAAAACGGGCATTTTTCATACACCGAAAAACTCACAAGAATTTTTAGAGCTAAAAGCCATGAAAAACCAAGGTGTTTGAGCTGTTTTACCGTTGGCGATTCCGACAATCAGAGCAGTCATGTTGTCGTAATTTCTTCCAAAGCGAGGTGAGCTTACAATGCTATACATCCGTCCCGGCAGTCAAGTTCGGCAGCTCCTTACATTGCTTTCAATCGTTGGTGAATTTCCTGTTCGCTCACTACATCTGCTCGGTAACGAACGGGTTCTGAAGGCGTTGGTTCATAAGCTTACTACTGCTCAGGAATACTGCCTTCCCCATACCGATACCAAACTGACAACACGGCTACTTACCGTGTCGAGCAATAAATCTATTCGATTATATAAGGCGGCACTTCCCATACTGAATTGGTTACATCCGAATATGCTTGATGATTATATGACCCGTTCTTTTAACCATCACTTTCCGGGTAACAAATACCATATAGACCGCAACCACCGTGTTGCTGAATCGGTAGCAATGTTTATGCGTGCAGGTATCGAGTCCCGCCCGTATACACTGCCCAAACTTCAAAACGAGTGTATTACCATACTGATTCCGAACACGCCGTGCTTCTATTTGGCGAAAGACTTGAAACATCTTGGCGAAGGTGAGGTGAATAAAACAATGTTCACCCGTATGGTGGGTACTGCTTTTATGGGCGGTAAGGCTTTTGTCGTGTATAACACGCGTAGCAATGCGATGAAATGGAGGGGCAAAGGCGAGCACAAAACCTTGTTTGGCATTATGGACATAGCCAGATTGAATGCCGGTATTAATGAAAGGCCGGCGGCGATACTTTTTGGTGAGTCTGAAGATGTGGCGTTGAGAACTCTCATGGAGTCGGACAAGTCCATGCGACCTGAGTTTCGGTTTGATATAATCTACCACCATATCTATTATGTGCCTATGAGTGGGCCCGGAATTCGTCAGTTGCGCATGCTTGCGGTTCCGAGTCTGGCAGAAAGGCTTCTTGACATGATCTTTGAACCTGAAGAGCGAACATATAACCGAGGTATGTTTGAGTATGACGCATTGGTGGACGGAGTCCATATTTTATCACACCTTGACGGCGATATAGCCAGACTCGTTCGGTTTAAGGAGGCTATACAAAACCAAGGTGGCAAATTCGAAGTCTTGTGCTATCCTCATCAAGCGGAATTTATAAGCAACTATCTTGGCGGCAACGTGGGTATCAAAACAATCAATATGGACATAGTGGAGGCCGAACTCGGCATAGAAAGGAGGAACTTGCTTGAAGAATAAACGGAAAATAGGCATTATCATCGCAGTCATATTTGGATGCATAGGACTTTTGTATTTGGGCGGAATGCTATCGCAGCTTCTTGACAATTATTCTGCTTGGATGTCCGATGGCGGCATAAGCGGACAAACTCAAATGAAAGTCGTAAGCTGGAACCCGCTTATATGTTTTCCGCTGGCATTCACAGGCAGCGGTATCAAAGGTATGCTTTTTGTTTTACTGATCGCTGCTGCCATCTTTGCGTATGTTAAGATACACGACAGATTTGACGGCAAGCAGCACGATCCGAGAGGCTTTACCAAAAGCAAAAGCGGAATCTACGGTACCGCATCGTGGATGGACGATAAGGAGATGAAAGAGGTACTGGAGGTAACACCGGTTGAGCAAGCCGAGGGAACTATTTTAGGTGAGTATAAGGGCAAGGCTGTTTGTATGCCAAAGGACACCAGGCTAAACCGCCATATTGCTATCTTCGGTGCATCAGGTACAATGAAATCCCGTGCAATAATCCGCAACGCACTGTTCCAAGCCTTAAAGCGAGGTGAGTCGGCTATTGTTACAGACAGTAAAGGTGAGATGTACGCAGACACCGGCGAAATGTTTCGTAAGGGGGGCTATGATGTCAAGATATATAACTTAGTTACACCAGAACACGGTGACTCTTGGAACTGTATGTCAGACTTAAACGGCGATACTTTGATGGCACAGGTGTTGACCAATGTAATTATAGGTAACACCAGTTCGGGCAAAGGCGACCACTTCTGGGATAACGGTGAGGGCAACTTATTAAAGGCTTTGATTCTGCTCGTTGACCAAGACAGAACCCGTAGCCCCGACATGAAGCATCTTGCGGCGGTTTACCAGCTCTTAACGCAAAACAGTGAACGGCAACTGACATCTATGTTTGATAAGCTACCTATGGACCATCCTGCAAGGGCACCCTTTAACCTTTTTGCCCAGTCGAGCGATACCGTTAAATCCGGTATTATACTGGGGCTCGGCACCCGCCTTCAAGTGCTACAGAACCAAGCGGTTCAGCGTATTACAAGTCGGTCTGATATAGACCTTACCGCACCTGCAAAACGAAAATGTATCTATTATATCGTATTGAGTGACCAAGACGCAACAATGGCGTTCCTGTCGTCGCTCTTTTTCTCTTTTATGTTTATCAAACTGACTCGCTATGCCGACAGTCGTCTCGGCGGACGCTGCGATGTGCCCGTAAATCTTGTGTTGGACGAGTTTAACAATGTCGGTCGTATAGGTGGCGCCGAAGACGGCTCCGATTTTGCTCGTTCGTTATCGGTAGTGCGTTCGAGAGATATACGGGTAATGCTGGCGGTGCAAAGCTTAGGTCAGTTACAGAACAGGTATCCCAAAAATCTGTGGGCAGAGATTATCGGCAACTGTGATATCCAACTTATGCTCGGTTGTACAGATGATGTTACCGCAGAATATATCTCCGCACGCTCAGGTGATATGTCGGTACAGGTGAATTCCACTATGACAGTTCGGCAAACGATTGCCATAGCACAGGTAATCCCTCAGTACCGTCATACCGAGGGCCAAGGGAGGCGGCGATTACTTACACCTGATGAGGTACTGAGGCTTCCCAACGAGGAGCTGCTTTGTATCATTCGCGGGCAGAATGTTTTGAAGCTTAACAAGCTTGATTTTACAAAGCATCCAATGTCCCACCAAATAGTAAAGGCATCGGTTTATGATTATAAGCCGAATGCCACGGAAAACGCACCTGCTCAATCTAAGTCCATAGACGAAACTACGCCAAAGAAAACAACACGGAAAAAATCTTTATACAGCTCGGCAACACCGCCGAGCGAATTTTAGTTATTAGGAGGATAAAACTATGCCAAGCAAAAAACAAGATATTCTTACCGAAGAACAAAACACTTCTGCGGAAACCGAAATCAACGATAACCCCGAACTTGACCAAATGCTAAGCGATGGGGCCCAAACTGAAATGAAATCAGAAGAAAGCTTGTCCCCTTCTGACTCTTCCGGTTCACTTCAGACTTCAGAAGCCTCATCAGACCAGACCGAATCGGAAAGTTCCAAGAAACCACGACGGAGCAAGAAGACCGAAGACATAGAGGCTCAGTATGATAAAGAAGAAGCGGAGGGCAAGCCCCGCAGGAGGCGTGCCGCCAAACCTAGTGGGAAAATAGTGTCAATTGACGACCGGCCCACGATCCAAACGGAAGAGGAAAAAGCAAAAAATGATTTACTTGACCTTATCGAATCACTGCGTACCGGCCGTATATTAACGGGGACTATCCAAGGCGTGGAAACTTCTGCAGAAACCCCCGGCCTTTCGTTTGCAGTCATTTATCACGGCGAGTTTAAGATAATCATTCCCGCTATCGAAGCAGTTGAGCCCCCGACTGATTACAGAGGACGCAACCCGGACGAGGTTCATCATTATATGCTGACGAAAAGATTGGGTGCCGAGGTCGATTTTATCGTAAAAGGCATAGATCCTCAAACCGGCATAGCCGCAGCAAGCCGTCTTGATGCCATGCGAGCACGTAGAAAAGAATATTATTTCGGAACAGACCGTGACGGTAATAACCTTATATACCCCGATGTGTGTGCAGAAGCCCGGATAGTATCAGTCATTCGTGCAGGTATATTTGTAGACCTATTTGGTTTAGAGGTGTATATACCGCTTAGAGAGCTGAGTTATCAACGGTGGATGGATGCGTCGGCACATTTCCAACCCGGTCAAAGAACACTTGTAAAAGTGTTGGAGCTGGATAGAAGCGATCGTAATAATATCAAGGTAGTAGCTTCGGTAAAGCAAGCAGGTGAAAATCCTTATGAGAAAGCATTGCGCAAATACACCGTAGGCAACCGTTATGTCGGCACAGTAAGTATGGTGGACACCAACGGTATTTTTATTGCTTTAGACGGCGGCATCGATTGTCTGTGCAGTTATCCTAAGCGTGGCCGTCCACCCAGGGGCTCCCGCGTTACCGTAAGAATCCTCGGTATTAACCACGAAACTAACAGAATCTGGGGTGCGATAACACATATAGCGACTCCGAGATGATATTAATGAAAGGAGAAATGATGACCTTTTTTGACCTGAGTATTACAGAACAGCAACGAAGGCAGGATCTTGTTAAAAACACACGGCAGATGATTTCATCACAGCTTCAGATAGATGAGCAAGACGACACATCCATAATGACAAAGTATCGACATTTTTATCTGCAGATATCGTTTTCCGAATGCCATCCGCTGATGGTATTTTGTCTTGCGAAGGAACTTAAACAACACAGAAACAATAAGGTGTATCAAGCGGCAAACGACTTGAATTTGCGAAGCGTACTTGGCAGCCACTCTATAAATGATGATGCAGGCTGCTATTCGTACCGTTCCACACATTGGCTTGACAAAGAACTGGATTCCAAACGGTTTTATGAGATCCTCGACAGATGTGTAGACGAGGCTGACCGAGGTTACTGTAAGCTTGCCTGCTAAATTTCTCACATTATACTTGAGGAGGTGAAAAACAAGTGTACAAAAACATTATAAGATATCTACTTGCGTTGGTGTCGATTCTTGTTGTGGTTTGCATTTCTGCTATATCGGTTTCCGCTGTAACGCAAGGCACAAACGGCGACGAAATGCAAATTATGCGGCCGGAGAAGTTGGAAATCCAACTCGGTGCGGAATGGTCCGGTGTAGAGTTTCAATTAAAGACTGATGTCGGATTATATCCCGGTACGGTTAAAGTCGGAACAGATGGCGTACTCCGTATGGAAATCGGCGGCAGCTCGAAATACATATTAAGCTGCTTAGGCTCCGCTGTTTCAGTGCCAAAGCCAAGCGAGACAGCAACATCTACAGATACTTCGCAAGCTCTTAACACAACAGAGAGTAAAGATAATAACAAGGATGGTACAATTGCCGGCATCCCCATCGCTCATATAATTGTATTTGCAGGTGGAATGACCATATCAATTGGTACCTTGATCGTGCTGAAAACCATCAACAAAAACAAAAATAACACAGGGAAAAACGACGAAGATGAGGACGAATAGTGCCCATCTCAGTTTGGGGGATTTTGGAGCGAAAAACTTTTAAAAAACGGCTTAAAATAACGGTAAAAACCTTGACTTTTGCGTACCTTTTTGTTATACTGAGGGCGTGGTAAGAGCTTGCGTTAAGGCTCTCGATACGCCCTTAAAATGCGTCAGACTTCATTTAATAAAGGGGCACATTTTGCACTTGGTACTAAAGAAAAAGTAAGCACAGGCGATGGCGAGAAATGGTTAAAAAATTTCTTTAACAAGGCTGGGTCTGGTGGTAGTATTAGGCAGTGCATAGATAATGCAGATTACT